>JBDTFL010000731.1:0-5668 GCA_039937955.1 Polyangiaceae bacterium
GACGGTTGCGCCGTCTTCGATGTCGAGTGATCCGCCGATGGCCGTGGCTGCGCCGTGCACGTGACCGTCTTTTCGTACGTGCGCGCTTCCGCCGGCGACGGTGAGATCGCCCATCACCTCACCGAGCACGTCGACCGAGCCGCCGAGAACTGTGACGTTTTTGACGATCTCGCCCTTTTCGATGCGCAAGCTGCCGCCGGTGATCAAGCGATCTTCGGCGGGCGTCGTGGTGGTCGGCGGCGTCGGCGGCACCGGCGGCGTTGCCGAAAGTGCGAGAGGAACCGGAGGAGGAGCGGGGGGAAGCACAACTGACGCGGGTGCGGTTTCGACGAGCGCCGGCATAGTTGCGGTCGTGGGCGCGACCGGCGTTTCGGTTTGTCGTTCGATGCTGATGAGCGATCCGTCGCGCTTCGCAACGTAGGATGCGTCGTCGAGCACCAGATCGAGCACCTTCGCGGCAGGCTGGTTTTTCACGTGTAAATCGATGGGATCGCCGGCCGGCGCATGCACGACGATGCTCCACCCCGCAGCGTCGGCGATTTTCTTCACGGCCTCCGATCGCGCGAGACCGGATGCATCGATCGAAATCGTTTTGTCATTGTCGGGCCAGGTCCCTTCGAGCTTCACCGACGCGTGCGCCGCGCTCGCCGAAAAAATCAGCGCGCTCGCAATAACGATTCTCCCTGCCCAAGTGCCGATGCGATTCATGTTCGTTCTCTCTTTTTGTTTCGCTGACGTATCCGAGAAAAAATCTATTCTGCCCACGTGCGCGGCATCGACCGCGCGACCACGGCGCCTGCTCCGAACAGGATCGCTGCACAACCGAAGCTCAGGAGCGGACCGAGGCCGTTTGCGATGCCGTGAAAGAGCGCCGAGCCGGCATGAAACGCGAGCGAGCTCTCGCGCACGAAGGCGTTCGGTGACTCGGTCAATGCGATCGGATTTTCGATGAACGACGAAAGAGATCCAACCGCAGCAACGAGCAGCGCCGCGATGATCGCTAGCCACGGAACCGGAGCACGCTCGCCTTCTGGAAGAAGGGCAGGCCCCGGAATGGGAGCGCGCATCACTGCGCCGAGCTCACTCGAGAGCATCGCCGCATGGCCCATTTGCGCCGCGCACGAGTCGCACGTGAGTGCATGATCCCGTGCTTTTTCCGGCACGATCGCATCTTGCCCGTCGCCGAGCGCAGCAATCGCGATGTCCGAAAGATGTCCGCCTTCGCTCCAGACGAGATCGTCCGGAAGCATGTCCGGATTGGGTGTCATGTCGTTCCTCCATCTTCGCCGCCGGATGCGAGCTCGGACGCGACGATCTTTCGACCGCGCGTAACCCAAGTCGCAACGGTGCCGAGCGGCACGTTCATTTCTTTTGCAATCAGCACGTAAGGTTTTCCTTCGATGTGAAACTTGGTGAGCGCATCGCGCATGACCGGAGCAAGCTGCTCAATCGCTGCACGCACGCGCCGATTTCTCTGCTCGACGGCCAGCTGCTCATTCGCAGCCGGGGCGGGGTCCGCGACGCGATCGACCATCGACGTGACGTCGCCCGACGAATCGGGCGCGGGCTCGGCTTCACGCACGCGCCGACGTTTTTTTGCACGCAGCGAATCGAGCGCAACGTGTCGTGCGATTCCGATGATCCACGGTCGCACCGGCTCGCCTTCGCGAATTCGCGTGGCGCCTTCGAGGGCGCGGCGGAGCGTTTCGTTCGTGCAATCGTCGACATCCGGATGCTTTCTCCCTTCACGAAGCACCGCCGCAACGACCGCTCTCACGACTGGCTCCAATACGGCCGCCTCTTCACGCACCAGGTCGGGCGAGAAAGGGGGTGGCATCGGGGCAGGGTGAAGCTCGGGCATAGCGGCCGCGAACATGGGTACGTTCACCAATTCGTTCGGACCAGCCCCAAAATTTCAACCTCGTGGACGATTCTCCCAAAAACTCGAAATCCCGCAGAATTTGCGGCATTTCTGCGGCCACTTTACCGATGTTTGTTCCTGATACGATGAGCCTCAGATGCGATTTGCGGGTCTGATCGCGTTCGGTGGAGCGCTCGGCATCGTCGGATGCTCGCTGTTCGTTTCGCTCGACGGTCTCTCCGGCGGAGCAGAACCTTCGGTCAGTGACGCGGGGGCAGACGTAACGATCGACCAGTCCTCGTCCGACGACGGGCACGTCGCGGACGGCGGGTTCGGAGCCGATGGCGCCAGCGTTTTCCTCGACGACTTCAATCGACCCGACGCGACGTTGCTCGGAAATGATTGGGTCGAAAAGACCGCCTCCGTATTTTCGCTCGACGACGAATCGGTGCTTCGCGCGCCGCTCATCGACGGTGGCGCCAACTATCCGGACTACGTAGTGTACCGCCCAATCGCAGAAGACATTGCCGACTCGGAGATTTCGATCGAGGTCGTCTTTTCATCTGACGTCGCGGGTTTTCCGCAAATTCACTCGCGCATTCAAGAGAACACCGTCAGCGCAATCGGGAATCTCGACTCTTATCTCTTCTACATTCCGGACGGTTCCGAGAGCGCGACTCTCTCTCGCACGCGCGGCTTGGAAAATCTCACGGATCTCGCGACCGCCACGTTGAGCGAGACGTTGCAGCCGGGTGAGCGCTATCGTTTGACGTTGCGGGTTGCGGGCGCGGATCCGGTTTCACTTCTCGGGTCGGTCGAGCATTTCACGAGCGGCGCATGGAAGATGATCGGCGAGACGACGTTTCTCGATTCGGATCCGTCACGGCTCGACGACGCGGGCTCGACCGGATTCAGCGCGAGCAATGGCGATACGGATCAGTTTCGCTACGACAACTTCACGCGCACGCCGTTGTGATCCGAAATCGAGTCTAATTTTCAGGCTTTCGCGATCATCGCTTCGAGTCGCGTGAGCGCTTCGTCGAGCGTTGCCCACGCGGGGCCGAACGAAAATCGGACGTACGTTTTGAAACGTGAGGGACGACCCGCGCGTCGCTTGCCCGGGTTCACGTCGAAAAATTCTCCGGGCACCGTGATCACTTTTTGATCGAGCGCGGCGCGAAAGAATCCCATGCCGTCGTTCAGCGGGGCGGGCAGCGCGCTCACGTTTCCCCAAAGATAAAATGTGCCGTCGGGGACGCGATCGAACCGCACGCCCATACGCTCCAAGCGCGAATGCATCTTGTCGCGTTTGTCGCGAAAAATAGCTTGGATTGCGTTCGTCTCGGCGACGACGTGTTTTTCGTCGAGGAGTGGAATTGCTGCGCGCTGCAGCGGTTTGGATCCGCCGCCATCCAAAAATGATCCGGCGCTCGCGAAGGCGTCCATGATCTGTTTCGGACCGACTGCCCACGTGACGCGCCAGCCGGGGTAGCGCCAATTTTTCGTGAGGCCGTCGAACACGACGATCGGATCTTTGTCGACGTCTTTCACGTAACGCGCAGCGCTCTCGACCGGCAGCTCGCCGCGTTTCGATCGGTAGACGTAGTGCGAATAAAATTCGTCGATGAGGAGCGTGCAGTCGACCTCGCGCGCGATGCTTACCCATTGCTCCAAATCTTCGCCGCCCACCAAGCGTCCCGTTGGGTTGCACGGGTTCGAAAGCAAAATCGCGGAGAGGCCACGCCCCAAAATTTCGCGTCGCAAATCCTCGGGTGAAAACGCGTAACCGCGATCACCTTCCAGCAAGATCGGGATCGACGTGAATGCTTTGAAAATGTCGAGCAGCTCTTCATACGCGGTGTAATCCGGCAAAAAATGCCCGAGATTGATCTGCCCGAGGCTCGCCGCAGCGCGCGTGAGGGATGCGCGACCGCCGCCCGACACACAAACATTTTCGGCGGTGTACTGCGACGCGAGGCCCTTGCGATAAAGTGTATTATACAAGTTTGCGATCGCTTCGCGAAGCTCCGACATTCCGCCGACCGGCGCATATTCTTGATCGTCGACGCCGATCGTCACCTCGCGCACGCGCGGAGGCGCTCCCTCGAGCTCGCCCGTTTCGGGTTGGCCTTGCCCCAAATTGCACCAGGACGGGTCGGTCGTTTTGAAGCCGCGTTTGGTGGCCTCCGCGGTGACGTAGATCACGCCAGTGCGTGGAACGGCACGAAATGCCGAGTGTCCGTGCGAGGTCGCGTCGTCGCTCATCCACGACTACTTAACATCAATCTCCGGCGTCGCCTGCATCCAAATCCGCTGCGTCGGCATCGGTGCTCGCGTCGCCCGCATCGTCTGGCGTGCTGCCGTCTTCGGTCAGCTTCGCGCCGTTGTCGATCCACGTTTTGACCGCGAGCTGATCCTGTCGACATAACTGCCCGGGATGATCTTTCGGCATTCCGCTGCCGTACGTCGGATCGTTGCCGACATCGATCGTGAGCTTGACGTAGAGCGCGCTCGCGTCCGAATCGCCGGGGATTACGCGGTACACGGCGGCGGCGTCGGCACCGAGGACGCCCACGTTTTGGGCGACGTGACCACCGCCATCACCGACGAGCTGGACGTACAGTGCGGGCCCGTCCAGCGAGTAGTCGAGGCCGCCCGCATAAATTCCGCCGGCCGACGAGTGGCAACCTCCATTGGTCACGCCGCACGTCTGCGTTTCGAGCAAGCCGACGCGAATGCTTTCGAACGTCGGATCGAGAGACGGACAAAGATTGTCACCGGCCTCCTGGAGCGGGGGCGAGGTCGGGCGCGCGGGTGAGCCTTGATCGCACCCGGCCATCACCGTGACGACGGTGAGGGGAGCGCCAATCGCGAATGCGACGAAAGCCGCCCGCCACGCACACATGATCGAGCCTGAATCAGCCTGAGGTCGTGACCGAGATCGTCGTGCTGACCGTCTGGCCGTTCACTTGATACGGCGTGTGATCGTCGTTGTGGAGCTCGAGGACGATCGTGTGCGCGCCATCAGCGGTCGGGCAAAATCCGAAATTCGCAGCCGCGGGGCTCGCGTTCGCCGCGATGTTGTACGGCGCTTCGCTCGCGCTGTCGTTGCATGCCGAGCCGTCGATGAGCACATGCACGTGACCACAAGGCGGCGTGTCGTTGTCGTTCGACGGGCACGAGCCGGGCGCCATCAACGTGAAGTTGGTCGTCGCGAAGGTGATGTTGCCGATCTTGTTGGTCAGCGTCAGCGTGCCGTTGTTGGTCGGTGAGCTGATCGTGATCGTCGGAGTGGCGGCGGTCGATGGGCCGGAATCGCCTCCGGTGGTGGTGCCGCTCGAGCTCGAGCTACTGCACGCCGCGAGCATTGCAACGAGACCAATAAGCGACGCTTGGAAAAACGTATTTTTTTGCATTGAGGTCCTCCGAGTAGAAAGCCACATGACGATACGTCAAAACCGGCTCCTCGGTTTCACTGCGGAGCCTATCTTAGTGTTTGGGCTCTCATTTAGCCCTCGTTTTTACGGCCAATCGTGATCCACAGACCGCCCTCACGACCGAGCGACGTGGCCCATCCGACCTGCGAGAGCACATTCTCGAAGCCCCAATTGTCCTCGGCCGGATCGAACAGCGCAGGGCCTTCGAGTGGCTCAGCGGCGATGAGCGCATTTGGATACGTGCGCAAATACTCGACGTCGTTTTCGTGGAACCAACGCTGCACCTCGGTGACGGTGTGACGATGCTCCTCGGGGTGCTCGTACTGATCGCGCAGCCACGCGCGTCGTCGCTCGGGCTCCGTTTCGCGTG
>JBDTFL010000732.1:0-2554 GCA_039937955.1 Polyangiaceae bacterium
GCGGACGACGCGTGGCATTGTGATGTCGTGCGCGGTACGTCGATCTGCTCGGACCTCGACGCTGGAGATTTTCCGAGCTGCCCCGAAACAGGAGGCTGAGCCTCGTATCACGTCGTCGCGACCAGCAGCTCCTCGGAGTTGTTCGGTGGACGAAGACCGTCCGATCGACCAGAAAAATAGCGCTCTGCGAGATCAGCGGCGGACATGTGCTGAACGCTTTTGAAGCCAGCCGCGCGTCCCATTTCGAGCATTTGGTCGGGCATGAAAAAGCTGATGAACGGCGTTCCGCTGGCGCGCGCGCCCTTGGCTGCCATCTCGATCCCAGGGGGGTCGGCTTGAACATGAAGCGCGCGCCACAAGGCTACGCGAACGGCCGTATTTTCTGCAGTTGCCGTTGCTCGTTCGGACATACCGTTTCGTTCCTTCGTTTCTAAGCTGAGCATGCTAACGATCTCGAAAGGGGCTTGTTTTCTCGCGAAAAATGGCAGTCCAGGACGAGCGGGCTCGTTTTTCGGAGACTAAAGGCCTCCAGCAAACATCCAGATGAGGGCGGGCACCCAAAAACAGGGCACCAAATTCCTCCAAAAATATAAAACATGTCGCGCCCGGAGGGGTCACAATAGCGGTGCACCATGAACCTGAAAAACAGCCTCGTCGGTCTCATACTCGCGGCCTTTGCGATCGTCGTCGCAACTGCCTGCGCCAAAGGCTCGGGGACTGACACAGCTGCAGCCGCGAATGGTAACGGAGCTGGTGGCGACAGCGGCACGCTCGCGGACGGCGCGGTGGCTTGCCCGACTTGCGACGACGACGGCGACGGCGTGAAGAACGGAACCGATCAATGTCCCGACACGCCCAACGGCGCCAAGGTCAACGCGGTCGGATGCGCGGACACGCAGCTCACTCCGAAGCTCGAGGTCACGTTTCCTTCTTACGGTCTCACGTGGACGCCCACCGGTGATCTCGGCAGGCCCGGCGGTTTGACGTGGATGTATTCAGGCATCAATCGCGCTGACCTGTTCCACATTTATTGGATCCTCTGCGACGAGCCATCGCTTCCGTGTGGTCTCTCGCTCGACGGACCGCTCAAGCCGTTCGAGACATGGCAATTCAGCGCCGCAGATTCGGATCTTCCGAACGGCAAGATCGTCCTCACCAACACGACGCAGGTTTTGCTCGACGACGCGAGCATGCCATCGCTGAATGGTCGTCTCACCGTGACGATCACGGATGCGAACGACAAAGCGATTCCGTTCGCTACGATCGCAACACTTGGAGTACCGGCGCGCTCCGGAAAATATGGCGTCGAGATCACCGGCGCGAGCTTCAAGATCGTGGCGCTCGCCGAGGTTCAAGATCCGTCGACATCCACGTGGACGCCGTATTTGGATTACTACGACGCGCAGGGCACACCGGACACTGGAGATGCAGGCGGAAACGCGACCGTCTCGTACGGCGGCTCATTTTACGACAAGTGACACGCTGATCACGCGATGTCCGACGCCGAACGACCAACATGATCTGCCGTAAAAATGGCGCGATTACGGATCGTCGTCTTCTGGCTCGGTCGTGACCATGAGCGGCATCTCGAATTCTTTTGCGTACTCCATCACGAGCGTCGCCTTCGTTTCGGCAATGTCTTTCGAGTAGACGCCGGCGACACCTTTTCCGTGGCGATGCACCGCGATCGTGAGCGCCGCGGCCGCCGTCTCGCTCATGTGAAAAAATTGCTGGAGCACCATCACCACGAACCATTTCGTCGTGTAGTCGTCGTTGTGGAAGACGACGCGATATCGGCGATCCTTGGCGATTTTCGGCGCCACCTTTTCGGCGGGCTTGTCGAGCACGTCGTTGCCGGTCTTCGGATCGGCGCTGCTGGTCGTTCGCGGATTCATGCGAGCTCTTTGATGGCGCGTGCAACGCGTGCGGTGGCTTCGAGCTGAGGTACGTGGCCGACACCGGCGAGCTCGATGAGCTTGGCGTTCGAAATGCGCTCGGCCATGAAGCGACCGGTCGAGATGTCGATCGCGCGATCGCGTGCGCCGTGAATCACCAGCGTGGGCGCTGTGATCTTCGACAGCACCTGATCGACGTCGCTCGCGTCTTGTCCGATCCAGGCCTCGAACATTTTCGTGAGCACATCATGGCGCGCGATCTGTTTGTGGGCGAGATAGGACGCGACAGCGCCCGGCACCCAGATTTTCTTCTCCGTGACGAAATCGAGCATCGCCAAAAATTCGTCGCGCGAGCTTGGAATCAAGGGGTTTCGTCCTTCGTCGAGCATGTGGTTCAGCGGGCTTTTGTCGACGACGGGTCCGACCGAGCCGAGCAGCACGACGCCACGAGTGGCCTCCGGAAAATCACTCGCGAAACGCATCGAGATGCCGCCGCCCATCGAGCTACCGATCAAAATCGCATGCGGAATACCGAGCGCGTCGAGCACCCCCTTCACGGCACGTGCTTGATGCGGCGCAGTCGCGCGCGCAGGATCGATCGCCGAAGCCCCACCGAACCCCGGTAAGTCCAGCGCGACGATGGGACGTCCGCGCAGCTT
>JBDTFL010000733.1:0-7852 GCA_039937955.1 Polyangiaceae bacterium
ACCGCTGCAACCGCGTGCGGAATGGCCAGGAGCCCGACCGGCTGCTCGGTCTCACGCATGAGCGCGTCGTTCGCTTCTTGCGGCGCTTGATCGGTGCGCGTGGGATCGCGAGCCCAAGCCAGCGCCATGAGCGCGAGGCCCTCCGCGCGATCGGGGTAGCGCGTGCGAATGTCCTTCGCGAGCTCCACCGCCTTTTGCGGATCGCCGTCGATGGCCACCGTGCGGGTGAGCGCAACGCGGGCAATGAAGAGATCGGGGTCGAGCTTCACCGCCGTTGCGTAACGTTCGATCGCGCGGGGATCTCCGGCTCGTTCGAGCGTGGCGCCGGCGAGCAGCTGATACCAGGCGTCGTTTGCCGACGGTGCATCGAAACGCGGAAGTAACGCTGCGCCACCGGCCGTGTCGCCTTGGAACAAAAAGCCAGCGAGCTGCGCGAACGAAAAATTCTCTTCTTTGACGCCGACCTCGATCGCGCGCGTCGTGCCGTCTTCGAAGGCGATGTCTTTGCCGCCGTTGAGCAGCCCGACGAGCGCACGCTCACGAAGCCAATCGATGGCCGCACGCGGTGAGCGTGAATCAATCTCGAACACGTGCGAAAAATCCTGCTCCATCGGCGCGATCGACGAAAGCTTTCCCGCGTGCAGCTCGTCCTCGACATGCGCCAGAGTGGTCTCCGCAGCAAGGTGCTGCGCCGCCCGCTTTTTGTGCACATATTGGAAGATGCCGAGCATCGACCCGGCCGCGATCACCGTCATCACGATCAGCGCAACCGACGTGCGACGCCGCTGTTTGATGTTCGGCTTGTCCCATTGCAAGAGCGCAGGGACGCCGGTCGGAGGCTCGAAAACGCCAGCAAGCGCCAGCGCATCGAGAACGTCGCGCGGGTCGGGCCCGGCCTTGTCGCTCGCCGTTCCGCGAAACGGACCCGACGAATTCGCGCTCGGTTGAGAATCTGCGTTTGGCGGCGGCGCGCCCAAATCGAACGAGACCGAATTTTCGTCGGACCTTTGCGACGGCCCCCCGTCGACGAGCGGAAGCGCCGCGCGTGCGATCGACGCAGTGTCTGCGTCTTTCGAGTAATGCGAGCGCTGCTTCTTCGCCTCTTCGATCGGCGGATCTTGCGTCGACATTCGTGAGCCGAGCCCACTCTTCGCGTCACTTGGACGACTCTCGCCGGTGGACAGCTGGACGCCTGCGCGTACCTCGGCTGGGAGTGGCGGCGGTGCCGACGCATTTGCCATGGCAGGAGGCGCTTTTCCCGGCGGCTTCAGCGGCTTTGCGCCAGGCGGAGGCAGCGAGGCCTTGGCAGCCATCGCCGGCCGATCTTTCACGGCAGTCGGTTGGTCCGGGAACGATTCCATTGGCGGCCGCATGTTCGGCAGCGCTTCGCCGTTCGTGGCAGGTGTATCGGCGGGTGCGGTTCGTTCGATCTCGGCGGCGACCGCGCGATTTCCGGCCTTCGCCTGCATCGGTTTGAAGACACGCGAGCGCTCCAGCCAAAGGCGCGATTCTGGGTCCGTGGCGCCGAAGTGCATGGCTCGTTCCAGCACTTTTTCCGCGCGATCCGCATCTCCGCGGCGCAAAAGGCATTCACCCAGAACGCGATACACGGCGGCATCACGTGGCGCGAGCTTGCCCGCAGTGACCAGCGTTCCTTGCGCCTCCGAAAGCCGCTGCGCGCTCATGTACATGCGCGCCACCGAGATCAAAACCGGCACATTGGAGCTGAGATTCGATCGCGCGAAATCACCGACCTGTTGAATCAGGGTCGCATGAACTGGGCCTCGCATCGCGTTGCAGAGCGCGACGGTCGTGTCGGGGCCAGGCGCTTCTTTCCAACGTTGCGAGAGCTGATCGATGTCGCTCGCCATCCGAGCCGGTAGGGTAGTTCATCGGAAGCCAAACGTGCGGCAAAATTCGTCTTCGCGGCCTAGTCCGCGGCCTAGTCGGAAGGGGGCTTCTCGAGCGGGCGCACCGCCGATGCGGGGACCCACGTGTCGAGCGCACCCCAGCGCACCTCGCTCCATCCGGCGTTCGCGCCCACGATTCGTACGCGTGCGCCCTCGGGCAAAAGATCAGCGCTGGGAATGGCGATGCCACGAGCGTCCGAGGGGCGAGCCGACGCGGTGATGACCACGCCCTCGACACGATGAAGCCTCGCGTTGCGAGCGGCAACGGCGCACACGCCGGATGCCAATAGAAGGGGAGCGGAGATGGCGAGCGCGACGCCAGCTCCGACTTGAGCCCGCCGCGATTGCGTCAGCCATCGCAAGAAAAGTGCGGCCGCTGAAATTAGCGAGGCCAAGAGCGCGATCTCACACCACGAGTCTTCGGGCACGAGCGCGACGACGGCGTCGCGTAAAAGCGGTGTCTGCTCGAGGTCGATCGGGCTACCCGCGCGTGCACGTCGTCGGCCGACCTCTGCGCGGATGATGCCGAGCGCGTTCGATGATTCGTCTTTGAGCGCGCTGTCGCTCGTGAGCGTGCGCGCCTCCTCGAAGCCGTGTGCAGCGAGCCCGAGATCGCCAGGCTGCTCGCCACCCACTCGCACGCGTTGTGCGTAAGCGAGCCCGCGATCGAACGACATGTTCGCGTCGACGACGCCGCGATCGGCAAGTGCTTCGAAGCTCGCGATCGCGTCGGCTGGGTGTCCTGCGCGCAAGGCTTCGACCGCGTCGTGTGCGAGCGCGTCGGGCGACGGATCGTCCTGCGCGAACGCGCGTGCGCTCGAAAGTGTCGCGAGGAGCACGAACCCTGCGATCGCAAATCGCCTCGAGATCATGCGGGTTGAAGGACCTGGCCGAGCTTCGGAAGAACGTGTCTCATGATTCATGAGACCTTGCGGAGATCGTCGATGGTCGCAAGCGCGCTTGCGAGACGTTCACGGCTGATCTCGATGTTCCCTTCGTCCGGAAGAAAGCGCGCCTCGTCGCAAGCGCGCAGCAGGTCGGCGATCTCGACCGCTGTTTCGCGTTTCACTCCGCGCACCGCGAGATGGTCCTCGGCTTCGTCGATGGTGAGCGCGCGCACGTTGACACCCGCGCGAACGATGGTCGCTTGCTCGATCATTTTGGCGATGGCTGCGTCGAGCACGCGTGCGTCGCTCAATTTGCCCGCGTTCTTTGCGTCGGCGATGCGCTTCGACAAAAGACTTTCCGGTGACGCGCGCCGAAACGCGAGACCGTCGCGCAGGCGACGAGATGCGCTGCGACCACCGGCAACGATCACGAATGAAAACGGACATAAGACCAAAAGCGCCCAAAAACCCGGGCGATCAGCGAGATGTTTGTGCGGAGCTTCGCGCGCGAGCGTGTCCTTCAACGCCGGCAATCCTTGCAACGGTTGCTCGTCGTGAGCGTCGGCCACATCCGGCTTTCCGTTGCCTTTGACGTTGACGACGCCGAGTGGAGCGCGCGCCACGCCATAGGTCTTCGCGGCCGGATCGAAATAGGGAATCGCGATCTCGCCGAGATCGATAGCGCCCGCTTTGTTCATGTGGACGATGAACGAAAAATTTCGTGAGCCGCCGAAGACGCCGCTCTGACCCGAGACGGCGTCGCGAACCTCGGGCACGAGCCAGTCGACGCCTTCTTGTGGAGGCGGCGTGACGTTGGTCGGGATGTTTCCGGTTCCCGAAATGCTGAGGTCGACGCTGATTCCGCCGCCGCGCTCGACGTCACGTGGCGTGACGTTCGCGACCGCAGTGAAAAGCCCGACGCTGCCGGAAACGTAGCCGGGCGGTCGTCCCGTGATCGGCGGTTCGTCGACTTTGACGACGACCGTGTCACTCGTGCGCGCCGCATTTCCGCCGCGGCCACCCACCACCGCGAGGCGCATCGAGCCGATCTCCAAAAGGCCTGTTTTCAGCGGAAAAAGCGCCCATTTGCGAATCAACTTCGCGCCCCAAATTTTGCCGCCGACACTTGCATACTGCACAGGTTGCGAATCTTTGCTGTCGTCGATCAAATTCTGCTTCAAAAAATCCGAGGCGCTCGATTCGTGCACGTCGTTGAAGTCGGGCTCGCGCTGATCGGGATCGACATACAAATAAACGGAGTACGTGACTTGCTCGCCGACGACCGCATTCACTTTGTCGGAGATCGCATGAAGAAATGCGACCGCGCCACGCGGAGCATTCAACGCAAGCTTCGGGTCGAGTGGAACCGCCGGCTGCAGCGGCATGGTCTGCAGATCGTTCGGTAGCGCTTGTCCGTTGAGCATCGAGAACGGATCGAAGGGCTGTCCGGCGAAAGGGTTTTGGCCGCCGAACATTCCGCCGAAAGGATCGGTCGGACGCGTGGGTTGGCGAGGCGGCGCTTTGCCTGCCGGCACGACGGTGATCGTCACGGGGTTGGACTTGACTAGCGTGCCGTTGATTTTGACTCGCAATGTGAACGTCGCCGTTCCGAGCTGTTTCGCGAGCAGGGTCCAGTCGACCGAGAGCACGGTCGACGCCGTCATCTGACCGTTCACGATGCTGATGCTCTGCGACGGCATCGCGTTCGGTGCGGACGCTTCGAAGATGAGCGAGTTGGACGAGAGCTGTGGTTCGGTGGGAATGTTGCCGCTCGATTTTGCGGTGAGATGAATCTGCACGCGCTCGCCCATTCCCACCTTCGTGGCGTCGGCCGCTGCCCGCACGTCACCCGGCGCCGCGTAGCTCGCACGTGCCACGAGCAAAAAAGCGAACGCTACAAATAGCCGTAAAAATGAGGGGATCGTGACGCGCATCACTTGTCCACCATCCCGCGCGAATGATTTTGCGCCGCCGCTTTTCGTGCCGCTTCTTGTTGCACGGTAGGCGCGCGCTCGAGCTGATCCAAAATGCGATCGTCAGCGGACGCGCTTTGCGGCGGCGGAGGAGGTGCGCCGGCGTCGGGCTCGTTTTGCGGTGGCGGAGGCGGACCTGCGTCGGGCGAGCCGCCACCATCTTTGCCAGCGTCGTTGTGATCTTTGTCGTTGTTGCTGCCGCTATCACCACCACCGCTGTCGCCGCCGCCGTCTGCTCCACCATCACCGCCGCCGTCACCGCCGCCGTCGGGATTGCCGCTGTCGGGTGCGCCGCTGTCTTTCTTTTTGTCCTCGATGCGCTGGAGTGCGATCGCGCGGTTCCACGCGGCGTCGCGTCCGACCGGATCGCCGGCATCTTCTTCACCGGGCGCGAGCGTGAGCGCCGCGTCGTAGGCTTTCACGGCTTCTTCGTATTCGCCGAGCAAGAAATGCAGATTGCCTTCCAAAAAGTGCGCACGTGCGCGAAGCGGAATCGTCGCAATTTCTCGGGGATTCGCGCTGGAGGGCGCAACGCCGCTCGCAACTGCTTCGGCGACGTGCAGGGCACAATTCACGCTCGCTTGTCGCAGCTGTTTTTGCTCGGGCGATCCGCTGTCGGCTTCTTCTTCGTCGCCGAAACGATTTCCATACGACTCGCCGATTTTGAAAAGTGAGAGCCCGAGATCGAACGTGCCGTCGGGTCGGCGCTTGACGAAATCCGGAGTGCCGATCGAGCCGTTGTCGCATTGGCCAGTCGACAAATAATCTTCGAGAGTCTTTGCGGCGATCGTTGCATCACCCGCATCGAGCGCGCTGATCGCCTGATTGACTGCGCCAACGTCGTGATCGAACGGATGCGACGGATCCCAAGCGCACGCACTCGCGACGAGCGAGAAGCAAACCGCGACAACCAAAAGGCGACGCCTACGCCGACGCACGTGTACCTCCTTCGGCGAGCTGACGTTTTTTTCGTTTTCTGCGCGGAGCCACGGCGGGCAAACCCTTCGCGATCCCCTTCTTTTTGGGCGCTTCGCCGAACAGCGCTTCGAGCACGAGGAGCAGCAAGGCGATGCCGAGTGGCCACGCGTACTCCTCGCCGTAGACAGTCTCGACGCGTTCGCTGAGCTCGTCCTTCATCATGCGCGAGAGCGACTGCGCGACTTTGTCGATGCCGGTTTCGCCGTTTTCGGATCGCACGATGGTGCCGTTCGATTCACTCGCGACGCGCGCGAGCTGAGCTTCGCCTTCCGCGGACAGTGACGTCATCATCGGCGAGCCATCCTCTTCTTTGCGGAGCCCGTTCACTTTGCCGTCGGGTCCGACGTTCGGAATCACCTCGGGAGCGCGCCCGCCGATTTGGACGACGTCGATGCGAATGCGATCTTCGATGCACTCTTTCGCGACTTGCACCGGATCGCCTTCGAGATCCTCACCGTCGGTGACGAGCACGATCACGCGCACGTGATCTTTCGCTTTCGGATCACGATCGAGAAGCTCGCGCGCGCGCTCGAGCGCTTTCGCCGTCGCAGTGCCGCCGACCGGCATGTCGTTGGGCTCCAATTGCCGGAAAAACTGGGCGATCGCCGCTCCATCACTCGTGAGCGGAAAGCTCATGGGCTCGCCTGCGAATGCGATCGCAGCGAAGCGCGCACCTGGCAATCGCTCGATGAGGCGCGCCACCTCCGCTTTTGCGCGCGTGATGCGGCTCGGCACGATGTCGCGCGCGTACATGCTCTTCGAGTAGTCGAGGACGATCGCGATATCGAGATTCGTTGCCGGAATCAGACGCGTGCCTCGTCCGAACTCCGGACGCGCAAGCGCACCGAACGCGAGCGCGATGGCGAGTGAGAGGAGCACGCCCTTCGTTGCACGACGCCCAGTGGCGTCGAACGTGGCGAGCGCTCCGACCAGCTTCGGGTCGCCAAATCTTTTTTCCGCGCGCACGCGTGCGGTCGACGCCAAAATCAATGCGCCGACGAAACCGAGCCACACCACGGCGCAGCCGATGACGAAGAAAAGACCGGGAAAATCCAGCAGATCGTAAGCGAAGCGCATTTACGGAAACCTCCGCACGACGAGCAGTCGAGCGAGCGCTTCGAGCATGATGAGAGCCACCGCCGGGAAGAGCAAAAACGGAAATAGATCTTCCATCGTCGCGGCTTGCGCTTCGAATTTGGTCTTTTGCAGCGTGTCCAAGATCGAATGCATGCTCTTTTCGAGCGCGACTTTGTCGTTCGCGACGAACGACTCGCCTCCCGTTTGCTTGGCGATCGATTTCAGCAGCTCCGGGTTCACGGGAAAGTGCGCGCGCACGTAATGCGGCTGACCGAAGAGGTCATTCGAATCTTGAACCTCGACCTCGTCGCCGTTGCCGAGCTGCACGGTGAACACTTTCACCCCTTGCACTTGCGCGAGATGCGCCGCGTATTGCGCGTCCACCTGACCGGCGTTCGAGTCGCCGTCGGTCAACAAAATGATGGTCTTCGATCGCGCCGTCGACCGACGAAGGTGCGCGACTGCCGTTCCGACTGCGTCACCGATCGCGGTACCATTGCCGTCGATCAGATCGAGCTCCATTTTCTGAACGAGGGTCGCGAGCAAGTCGTAATCGAGCGTCAGCGGCGACAGCACGTATGGGTTGCGGCCGAAGACGATGACACCGATGCGATCGGTTTTTCTTCGAGAAATGAAGTCTAAAATCACTTCTTTCGCGGTCTCGAGGCGCGTGAGCCTCTGTTGCGGCTTGTTCGGCGCAGGCCCGATGTCGGCGGGCTGATCCATGATCGCGCGCATCGATCCGGAGAGATCCAAAACGATCATGATGTCGATGCCGACCTCGTCCGATTGCTCGCCACGCAGCACGTCTTGCGGACGCGCGAGCGCGAGCAGACCGAGCACGAGAGCCGCGCCGCGGATCATTCCGGGTACGTCACGAAATGCGGTTCGCCAACCGCGCGGGCCATTCACGATGGGGGCGATGGTGGAGAGACCCAAACGCGGCACGCGCGAGTCTGCGCAAAGCGTCATGCGCCACACGACGTACGGAATGGGGACCACGCCGAGCATCCACCACCACGATTCC
>JBDTFL010000734.1:0-2839 GCA_039937955.1 Polyangiaceae bacterium
TGTTGGTGCCTCGGGCGTCGGCATCGAAGCGCTCGCCGGCGAAATCGATCGCGTCCGCCAAGTCCTCACGGGCTCCGGAGCGCTCGGCGACGTCCAGCTTTTCAGTCAGCTCAAAGCGCTCAACGAAATCAAATCGGCGCTCGGTGCGTCGCGTGATCCGCGCGCGCAAGAATTACAACAGCGCGTCGATCAGCTTCTCGAAGCGGCATTTCGTAGCGGTCGTTTCGCTCAGCTCTAATGAAGCTCTGCGCCGTCGAGACCTCGACGCCGATCGGATCGGTCGCGCTTTTCGAAAATGGAAGTCTGATCGCCGAAGCCGAGCAACGCGTCTCGAATGCGCACGGCGAAGCGCTGCTACCGATTTTGCAAAAGCTCTTGGCAGACGCCGGATGGAAGGCACGCGACGTAGAGCGCTGGGGAGTGGGCGTCGGCCCCGGAAGCTTCACCGGAACGCGCATCGGCGTTTCGACAGTGAAGGGGATCGTCATCGCAACCGGCGCGGACGTCGTCGCGGTGAATGCGTTCGACGCGGTAAGCGATGGCGTCGAAATTTCTGCGAACGAAAAAATCGCAACGGTGCTGGACGCGCAACGCGGTGAGGTATTCGTGCAGAGCGCATGCATCAAAGAGCCTGTTTTTGCAGTGATCGGCGCGGCATTGCGGCTCTTCGAAGATCTCCGCTTGGGACGGGTTCCCTTCGATCCCGATTCGCCACTAGTCATCGTCGGCTCCGGTGGTGCGCTCGTCGATTGGTCGACTGCAAAATTTCAAACGCGCTTCGTTTCGGATTCTCCGCACGACGTTCCGCGCGCAGCAAGCATCGGAAGAATCGCGATGCATGCCAAGTCGACCAACGTCGACGCGCTCGAGCCGTTCTATGTGCGACCTCCAGACATCACCGTCGCGAAGAAATAAAAAGCCGAGCTACGACGAGGCGTCCGGATCAACGAGTGGTGTCGTCGCGGTATTGATCGAGGTCGATGTTGTATTTTTTGAGCCAGCGGTGAATCTGCATGCGCTCCTTACCGAGCTCGCGTCCCACCGCCGCGATATTTCCGTGATGTCGTACGAGCAGATCGCGGAGCTCTTCTTCGGTCGGCGTTGCTGCGCGGCGTGGTGACAGTGGTCCGCCACTTTGGGGCAGGCTGCTCGGTGGCAAGAGGCTTGGTGTCATCTCGCGCTTGCGGTCGGCGTAGCTCGTCATCGATTCCGCGAGCTGCTCCGGCAAATGCGGTACGTCGACGACGACTCTCCCTGCAGCGTCGCGCGTGACGGTGAGTGCGAGCGCGCGCTTGATGCAGCTCTCGAGCTCGCGCACGTTGAACGGCCAGTCGTAATGAATCATCGCGACCATGGCCGAAAACGTGAAGATGGTGTTGGGATGACCGAAGCGCGTCGCAAACGAATTGCACAACCGGAACACGTCTTCTTTGCGCTCGCGAAGCGTGGGCAAGCGAACCGTGTGCTCGTTCAAACGCGCAAAAAGATCGCCGCGGAATTTTTCGGACTGCACGGCGCCGCGTAAATTCCGGTGTGTTGCGCACACCACGCGGATGTCGACCTTTTCCGGAGTGGTGCCGCCGAGCGGAAAAACTTCGCGGGCTTGGAGCACGCGCAAAAGCTTGGCCTGCGCCTCGAGGGGCATGTCGCCGATTTCGTCGAGGAACAACGTGCCGTTGTCGGCGAGCTTGATGAGGCCGGGCTTGTCGCGGTCGGCACCTGAAAATGCGCCGCGCCGATAACCGAACAATTCGCTCTCGAGCAAGTTGTGCGGAATGGCTGCGCAGTTGATCGCTTGAAAAGATCCTTTGCGCGCGGAAAGCCGATGCAAGCTGCGCGCGACGACCTCTTTGCCGGTTCCGGTTTCGCCGAGCACCAAGCACGAGAGCTCGGTCGGGGCGATTCGCTCGAGCTCGGCGGCGATCGCGTCGATTTGTGCGCCGCCGACCAATTCACCAATCTGCTTGGATTTACGCTCTGTGAACGTTGCGCCGTCGATGCGATACGACGCGTAGCGCTCCGCGCCGGTTGCGACGAATTTGAAAAGTGCGTCGCCGACGCGAACCTCATCGAGGTGCTCGAGCACGTGCTCGCGGACAAACTCGCCGTTCACGATGGTGCCGTTGCGACTTCCGAGATCGCTCAAAATCCAAGTGTCCTCGACGCTCGAAAATCGTGCGTGCTGACGGCTCACCGCTTGTTCCGGAACGCAGATCGCGTTCGCCGCGTCACGCCCGATGACGAGCACGGGCGACGAAAATGGATACGCCGGATACAGCTGCTCGAAGTTCGGCGCGTACAAAAGAACGAGGCCGGCGCGCGTGGGAATTTGCGCAGCGCCGTCGGACTCGTCGGCAGGCGAATACGAGGACGAGACGCCGGTTCGGTGCTTGCTGACTGAGATTGGGGCGGCGCCCATTCGAAAACCGATCCTATCAGGGCAGAGGGTCGCGAGCGTAGCGTTCGACATCGACGCCGACCTTTGCGCAGACCGCAAAAAGAGCCTGATCCGCGCGCGCCAGCAGCGTTTCGAGTGAGCCGGAATTTTCGACCACGATGTCGGCGGATTGAATCTTGGTCTCGAGCGGCATCTGCGCCGCTAGCCGTTTTCGGACAGCCACTTCCGTTGCGCCATCACGGCTCATCGCGCGCCCGACTTGCGCAGCGATTGGTGCCGAGACGACGATGAGCGGACGAAATGCGTCGGCCATTCCGTTCTCGACGAGCAACGCTGCTTCGTAACAAGCGAGCGGCTCTCCTTTTGCCGCAAGCTCCGACGAGCGTTGAAGGGTCAGCGCAGTAATGCGCGGATGCGTGATCGCATTCAACCTCGTGCGCG
>JBDTFL010000735.1:0-2527 GCA_039937955.1 Polyangiaceae bacterium
CCTTCCCCTTCGATGACGATGACGCGGGCTTCGGCGTTCGTCTGTGCGTCGGCGATGGCGTGCAAAAGCTCGTTCGTCATCTCCGAGCCAATCGCGTTGCGGCGTTCAGGGTAGTTGAGCGAAACCCGGTAAATAAAGCCAGATTGCGTGATCTTGGTTTTCTTCAGCAGCGAGGCGTCGAGCATGTCGTTAGCCTTTTTCGTTCATGCGGTGGCGACGGCTTGCGCGGGAACCGACTTCGCGCGCGCACGCACTTCGTCGAGCTGCAAAATCTTTTTCGCCTCTTCCACCGTCGCGACTTTGCGGCCGACGTCTCGCACCATGCGGGCAGCAACCTCGACGAGCTCGCCGTTCGATTTCGCCATCTCGCCGTTCGGCAGATACAAATTGTCTTCCAAGCCCGCGCGGATATTTCCGCCGAGCACGAGCGCGCTCGCGATCATGCGCCAGCCGCATTTGCTGATGCCGATCACTTCCCATTCGCTTCCGGGCGGCATGATCTTCGTTTGCAGTTGCAGCGACTCGACGAGCGGTGGAATTCCACCGAGCACGTTCACGATGAATGAAAACTGGAGCGGCTTTTTCAAAACGCCCATGTCGAGCAGCGGCCAAATTCCGCTGGTGTGTCCGCTGTCGAAGCACTCGAGCTCGGGCTTCACGCCCGCTTCGTTCATGGCCTCGAGCAATGCGATGATCTTTGCGTACTGATTGGGGAAAACCATATCGAATACAAACGCCTTTTTATTGGCGGAGTATTTCGAGTAGTTCATCGTTCCCATGTTCACCGCGCCGATATGCGGGCGACTCTGCTTGATGTAAGCGCATTGTTCGCTCACATCTTCCGTGATTGTTCCGGTGGAAAAATTCAGCAAGATTGGGCAGCGTTTCTCGATCTCTACTTTGATCTTCGCGAACGTCTCCGGGCTGAATGTGGGCGAGCCGTCGTCGTTGCGTGCATGAATGTGCAGCACGCTCGCGCCCGCGTCGTACGCGCGCTTCGCCTCTTCGGCGATCTCGACCGGCGTGTACGGGATGTACGGACACTGTTTGCGATTCGCCAGGACGCCGGTGACGGCGCAAGTGACGACGCAGAGATCCGGATCGCGATCGCTCATTCTTCTTCTCCTTGGGCGGCAGGTAACGGCAAGTCTCCGATGCCGCGCAAAATGGCAGCGCGCACCCGTGACGAAATTTTGTTCACCATTTTCAAGAGCTCGCGCGCCTCGGTGGGCGACAGGCTCTCGAGTGCCGCACGAAAAATCGTGATGGGCTCGATCGGAATTTCCGCGGCGCACTTGAGACCCTTTTCGGTGAGGTGAATACGAACGACGCGGCGATCTTCGGTCGATCGTGCTCGCTCCACCAAGCCTTCTCTCTCCATGCGGTCGACGATGCCGGTGACCGTGCTGTTCTGCGCACGAATCGCGTCCGACAATTCGGAGAGCGATAAATCTCCCATCGTCTCCAACATTTTCACGACCGTGAGCTGCGGGCCGGTGAGCGACGCGCGCGCGGCGAGCTGCTTCGTGAAGCGCCGATTCTCCGTGTAGAGAAAAACCAGGATCTTCAGAATTTCGTCGACGTCACTCGCGTGCGTGCGCGGCCTTCGCAGCGGCGCCGCGGGTCTTGCTCGTTTTGCAACAGGGCGCGCAACAGGTCGCATACCGAACTTTCGTGTACGAAATATTCGAGCGCGGGTCAATAGCCGCCAATAGCGGCGATCGCACCAATAAGTCGGCAATCCGCGTCAATGCTTGCGACGAATGCCGCGCCGTGGCACTTCTTCCGGCCGCCATGGCTGCACATGAATTCGAAATTCCGGTCTCCGACTTCGACGCTTCCGGAAAAGACTACACGTTCCCGCTCCGCGCCATTTGGCTGCGCGGCGTGCTCGAGGGCACCGAAATCAAAAGCGGCGGGAGCGACGGCGAGGTCTCGGTTCGTGTGTCGAAGAGCGGAACGGACGTAGTCGTACACGGACACTTGCACGCCGAGCTCATCACGCCGTGCGCACGCTGCTTGAACGACGCGAACGTGGTGGTCGACGGCGCGCTCAGCGTGCTCATGGTCCCGACGAAAAAGCTCGCGAGGTCCGAGCCCGCGAAATCGGTCGCCAAATCCGCCAAGTCCGCCGACAAATCCGAAGCCCGGACCGAAGAGAAGACCGACAAGAAATCGGACGCGCCGCAAGGCCACAAAAAAGGCAAGAAGGGCCGATCCGAGGAAGACGACGAATTCGTATTCTCGCCAGACGAAGCCGACGTTGCGCCTTACGACGGCGACACGGTGGTACTGGATGACATCGTAAAAGACGAAATCCTCCTCGAAATACCCATGATCCCCTTGTGCTCCGAGGATTGCCCGGGTATTAGCCCACCGGCAGCAGAGGCCGATGTCTCCGCCGCAAAAGCAGAAAGCGAAGCGGATCACATCGACCCGCGACTCTTGCCGCTACTCGAACTCAAGAAGCGCAGCTGAAAACAGCTGAGTAGAAGTACTAGAAAGGAATTTTGCCGTGGCGGTCCCG
>JBDTFL010000736.1:0-5691 GCA_039937955.1 Polyangiaceae bacterium
GTTTCTCGCAGAGAAACGATGGATCGATCTGCCGCCGACGCAAAGAGCTCTGCGCCCAAAAATCGAAAGCTCTCGGCCAAGGCGACGCTCCAAGCCGAAGAAAAAAAGCCGGACGCAAAGGCGCGACCGAAGCTCGAGACAGCGACCAGACCTGCGTCACGTCTTGGGCGAATGCTGATTTGGCTGAAAAGACTGGCGATCGCGTCATCTGTTGCCGGCGCGGTGGCGGTCATCACGCTGCTTTTTTACGTACGAGGGCTCGAAGCGGATCTGCCATCGATCGCTCAGCTCCAAGGAAATTATCACCCGCCGCAGGTGACACGCATCTTGGCGCGCGACGGCAGCTTGCTGGCCGAGGCCTTCACCGAACGGCGCACCGTGGTGCCGCTTTCAGAGCTTCCGCCGCACGTGAAGCTCGCCGTTTTGGCGGCAGAAGACGCGAATTTCTACGAGCACGAAGGGCTCAATTATTGGGGCATCGCGCGAGCCATGCTGGTGAATCTGCGCGCTGGTCACACGCGGCAAGGCGGCTCGACGATCACGCAGCAGGTCGTGAAAAATCTGCTCCTCGATTCGGAGCGCACTTACAAACGCAAAATTCGTGAAGCGCTTTTGGCGCGTCGAATCGAGCAGGAGCTTTGTCCGGAGTGCACGCCCGAGCAACGCAAAGACAAAATCCTCGAGCTCTATTTGAATCACATTTATTTCGGTCACGGCCGTTACGGCATCGAAGAAGCAGCGCGCGACAATTTCGGAAAGTCGGCGAAGGATCTTTCGATCGCCGAAGCCGCGATGCTCGCCGGATTGCCCGCCGGACCCGAGCTTTTCTCTCCGAGAAAAGATCAGAAAAAAGCGCTCACGCGCCGTGCGTTCGTGCTCGGGCAAATGCACGAAAAAGGCTTTTTGACCGACGCCCAATACGATGCGGCGATGAAGGAGCCGCTCGTCGTTGCCCCGGAAATCGAAGCGAATTCGCAGCTCGCGCCGGAGGCAGTCGAACAAGCACGGCGGCTCTTGCAGAAGATCGATCCGGTTGGAGCAGCGCGCGGCGGTTACACGATTACGACGACGATCGATCCGAAGCTCGAGGCCGCGGCACGCGAAGCATTGCGCGCGGATTTGGATGCGTACGACAAGCGGCATTCACTGCTCGGTCCACTCAAGGTGCCAACGGTTGCCGAAAAAAAATCGAAGAAGACCGCTGCGGCCATTCCGCTTTCGAAGGACAACAGGCCGTTCGAGGGCACGCCGGCGTTCGAGGGTCACAAGGTTTATGTCGGTTTGATTTCGGGTGCGGACGACGGCAAAGGCACGCTCGACATTCAGGTCGGAACGGTGAGCGGCGTCGTGAAAATGTCCGATGCCGATCGTTACAATCCGCAGCACTTGGCGGCGAGCGCGTTTGCGCCGGTGGGTGCGCGCATGCGTGTGAGCTTGCTCACGCCGGTTCCGGAGAACGCAGCGAACGCGAAAATTCCGATGCGCGTCGAGTCGGGTCCGGAGGGTGCGCTCGTTGCGATTGATGCACGATCACGCGAGATTTTGGCTCTCGTTGGTAGTTATGAATCGCTGACGGGTGGTCTCGATCGCGCCACGCAATCGAAGCGTCAGCCGGGCTCGACGTTCAAACCGATCGTCTACAGCTACGCGATTCACTCGAGGCGTTTCACTGCTGCGTCGCTCATCGACGTCACGCCGGGCACGTTCGGAAATTATCATCCGAGCAATTACGAAGGCTGGAAGGGGACCGATGCGCTCCGTTTGCGCGAGGTGCTCGCGAACTCGGTGAACATCGGAGCGGTGCGCGTTCTGAACGATGTTGGTCCAGCGAACGTCGTCGATTGGGGACATGCGCTCGGTATCGAGTCGACGTTGAAGCCCGATCTGTCGCTCGCGCTCGGAAGCTACGAGGTCACGCCGCTCGAGCTCGCGGGCGCTTACACGACGTTTGCGGCGGGCGGCGAATACGCGACGCCGATTTTGGTTCTAAAGATCGTCGGACCCGACGGCAAAGAAGTTCCGATTCCCGCACCACCGCCGTCGCATCGCGTGCTCGACGAGTCGGAGGCGTACGTGATCACGAACATGATGACGAGCGTCATCGATCACGGCACCGGCGTGCGCGCGAAAGAATTGAAGAGGCCGCTCGCCGGAAAAACGGGAACGAGCAATCAATCGAAAGATGCATGGTTTGCCGGTTTTTCCACGGAAATCGCCGCTGTAGTTTGGGTTGGATACGACGACGGTCGGCCGCTCGGCGGACGCGAAGAAGGTGCAAGCGCTGCGCTCCCCGCCTGGATTGATTTCATGCGCGCCGCTCACGAGAAGAAACCGCCGAGCGATTTTCCTAGGCCGGCCGGTGTGACGACGGTCTCGATCGACGTACGCACTGGCAAGCTTCCGTTCGACGGCGACACCAACGTGATGGATGAGGTTTTCTTGGCGGGAACCGAGCCCACCGACACATCTGACGTCGATGCCGGCGCAGCAAACGAAGATGGCGGACCGAACGAGCCGGCGGCCACCGACGAGCCCACGCCGTGAGAAAGTTTTTTCTCGCGATCACATTTGGAGCTTTTATTCTCGGGCAACCGCGCGCTGCTCTGGCCGCGGGATCGATCGATTCGATCGCGACGCGCGCTGCAGCTGCAGTCGCCCCCTCACAACAAGCGTTGCTCGTGGTGGCCGCTCCGCTCATCACCGATCAAGTCGCGCCGCACGGTGACGATCTTGCGTTGCGTCTCGCGACCATCCTCGCGGGCAAGCTCGGTGGAGCGGCGCGTGCGCATCCGCGTGTGGCCTCGCTCGCAACTGCGCGCGCGGCGGCGGGTCATTCGGCAGGCTTGGTTTTCGTTTCGGCGCAGATCGAAAAAGGGGAGCTGCGCGCGACCGTCGATCTCTATCCGGTCGTCGCGAACACATGGGATCGGGTGCGCGTCACTGCACCTGCTCCGCGCGCGCATGGATTTGCGAGCGCGCCGATCGACGCCGAAATACGCACGTTTTTACCGGTCGTTACGCTCGAGCAGGCGCAAGTACACAAAGCGCATCACGACGAAACCGAAGTGCTCGCTGCTGCGTGCGGCGATCTCGACGGCGACGGCGGAATGGAAATCGCGCTCGTCTCTCGAGCACGCGTGGCGGTCGGACACGTACGCGGAAAAATCGGTGAAGAAAAATTCACCGTCGACAAATTCGCCAACTGGAGCGCGCTCGCTCCGCGCGTCGCGACGCCACTGCGCGAGCCGATCGGCGGCGCCGCGTTCGACTACAGCACTTTGTACGTCGGCACCACCGATCGCGGCGGCGTCGCGCTCAAGGGCAATCTCGATACGTTTGCAACCCTGGTCGGTATTCCGGTTTCCGGCGCAGGCATGGTGGCGTGCGCAAAGGTCGATCCGAATTCCAGTTCTTTTTCAGGCAAATTGAGCGCATGCACGCTGCCTCCACCAAACGCGACCCACTTCCGCATCGGCCCTCGGCCGGCTCCTGATCCACGTCCGGAGCGGTTCGATGCGGCGGCAGTCGCTTCCGTCGTCGATAAAAGCGGAGTTGGACATGGCGCGTTTGCGTCGCGCGACCTCGACGGCAAGCTTGTCGTCGTTTTGGAAAACGCTTCGCGCACGTTCGACGACGCGGGGGCACAAGTCGCGGTCGGAGATTTGGATCAAGACGGCGTTGCCGAGATCGTCACGTCACGCAACACGACCGACGACGAGATCGACATCTGGAGCTACGACGGCACCACCACCCGCGAACGCAAAAAAATTCCCGCGCCCGACGGCGTCAGTGCGCTCGCAATTTGCCCGCCCGAAGCGAACGGTGTTCCTGCGCTCATCGCAGTAGTCGGCTCCGAGGTGTGGATTGTTCGGTAAAAATAGCCCTATTTCGCGTCGCGCGTTTTTCGCATCGGCCGGCGCTCTCGCGTTTGCGTCGCGCAAATCGTTTGCGCTTCCACGTCTGCCGGTGGGCGGAAAAATCGCGATGCGTTTGCCCTGGTCGCTCGGCTCGATGGATCCGCATCGGCTCGACGACGGTGCCGCGGCGATTTTTTCGTCTGCGCTCTTCGATTCACTCTACGTGCTCGATGCAGGTGGCAATCCCATCCCTGCGCTCGCAGAAACGCTCCCCGAGCTGGATGGGGCGGGTGGGCTCCGCATCAAAATGCGCGACGGTTTGAGCACGGCACACGGCAGCGTGATCGATGCGCGGGATGCAGTGCTGTCGATCGCACGCTGTCGTTCGTATGGCGCAGGTGCATGGCTCGCGGCGCTGCCCACGCCGAAACGCGAAGGCGAAAAATCGTTCACGTTTGCGTTCGACGATCCGCAAGCGCTCGCGCGTCTGCTCGCCTCTCCGCTCACGGCCATCGTGCCGCTCGCGTTCGATCCGAATCGCCCGGATGGAACCGGTCCTTTTCGCGCGGATCGAAAAGACGGCGCTCTGGTTTTGTCTCGCAATGCGCGCGCCGCGAATGGCCCGGCAATTCTCGATGAAATTCGCGTTTTGGCTGCGGCTGATCTCGCCGACTCACTGCGCGCATTCGAAAGCGGCACCGACGACATCGGCTATCTCGGAACCGGCCTTCACGAGCCGCGCGCCGGATCGAAAACGTTCGACGCCGGTCCATTTGGTTGGGCGCTCTTGGTCGTCGGTCGCGACGGTGGAAATTGGGACGCACCCGGAATCGCACAACGCGTGGCCGACGGCATCGCGCCATCGCGTCTGTCGTACTTGGCGCTCGGTCCCGCGTGGCCACAGTCAGGCGTGCAATCGTGGAACGGCTCGCCGATCGATTTGCTCGTCGCGGACGACGCGCCGTGGTTGGTCGAGCTCGCGCGCGCCATTGCTGCAACGATCTCGCAGCCATTACATGAAGTCACCGTTCGCCCTATTTCTGCCGCCGATTTCGCATCGAAACGCCGCTCGCGAAATTTCGCGCTCGCCGTGGACCTCGCGCGATCCTTCGCGCCTGGTGCATTTCCCGCGATGGTCTCACTCGCATCTTCGGATCCTTCGTCGTCGGCCGCAGAGCTCGTTCGTCATCCGCCGAAGATTGCGGAGGTGTCGGCGCGAGCGCTCACGCGAACGTTGCGAGTCGGTGTGCTCGGTGAAGCGCGCATTCAAGGCGGTCGCATTCCGGATTTGTCGCTTCCACTTCGCGCTGGCGGAGTCGATTGGGGAACTGCATCGCGAGCGCGGAAGCACGCATGAAGCTCGCTCCTCAGCTCGTCATCGCGTTCGGCGTCGTCGCCACGGTCTCCACCGTCGGTCTCGGAGGATTCATCCGCGAAGGCCGGCGCACCGAAGAAACGGGCCGTTTTGACGCGGAGGTCAAAGGCGCGTGCGATCGCATCGGCGCCGAAGTGAAGCGCCAAGCGGACAGCGACCGAAAGCTCGTGTCGGGCGCATGTCGATCCGGCGAGCTCGTCGACCGCACGCTCGTCGCGATCGAGGCGAACGAAATCGACGAACGCCGATTGGCACTTGCCGCGTTGGTTCCTGCCGAGCGCGAAGCCTTCGATCTCGACGAGCTCGCGTTGGTGACGAACACCGGCGAGGTGCTAGGCGGCGATCCGCGCACGTTGCTCGGCATGCCGGCCGCGGAGGTCACGAGCCTCGCGCGCGACGACGCTGCGAATTTCTTGCACGGCAGCTCGAACGTCACCGGGATCATTTCACGCTGTAAAA
>JBDTFL010000737.1:0-3638 GCA_039937955.1 Polyangiaceae bacterium
GATGAATGCGGAACCGTTGCGCCGAAGCGAATGCGATAGAAATTTTGGACGGCCGCGTAGCACTGCTCGCCATTCGGGAACTGTGACCAGTTGCCGACCGTGCGCGACGACGTGAGCTCTTGGCTCATGTCACCGTCGGTCGATTCGGTCGTCGACTCGTCGCCCGATTGCGCAGAACAGCCGACCGCTCCGACGAGTGTGACAAGTGAAAGGAAGCCAAGGCAAATGAAGGGGCGAGCGATCGGTTTCATGACCGCACCCATCGCAAGGGTCGTACCGCCATTACACGCCCATCAAACATGCTGAAACAGGCTCGATTTCGACTTGATGATTCTGGATCACGTTTTCCTCGGGCAGGCTGCGCGGCGACGAAGCTGTGGACGAATGTCGACGCCGGTCCACGGATCATGCGCAGACCAGGCGAGCGAACGCCCGAGACATGTTAGAAAATTAATTGCGGATGACGCCTGCCCTCGCCGTTCGCCTCGGCCGTTACGAGCTGTTCGATGCCATCGCATCGGGCGGCATGGGCACCGTGTACTTGGCGCGCGCTCTCGATCCGCGACCGGGCGAAGCAGTGGTCGCCATCAAACGACTGCATGCGAATCGCGCGAGTGATCCGCAGTTCGTTGCACGCTTCTCTCGTGAGGCGAAGATCGCGACGCGCGTGACGCATTCGAACGTCGTCCGCACGCTCGATGTCGGCGTGGCAGATGGCGAGCTGTTCGTCGTCAGGGAGTATTTGCACGGCGAATCGCTCGCGCGCCTTTTGCGAGCCGCAAGAGAAAAAAACGAAGCTGTTCCTCACGACATCGCGTCGGCGATCGTGATCGGAACGTTGCGCGGTCTGCATGCAGCGCACGAAGTGAGAGGCGAGCGCGGTGAGCAGGTGAATCTCGTGCATCGTGACGTCTCCCCGGAAAACGTGCTGGTTGGTGAAGATGGCGTCGCCCATGTCCTCGATTTCGGAATTGCGCGCACCGACGACCAAACGCAGACGACAGTCGAAGGCCAGATGAAAGGAAAGCTCGCGTACATGGCGCCGGAGCTGATCGATCACGAGGCGTCGCGCGCGAGTGATGTGTACGCAGCTGGAGTTTGTTTGTGGGAAGCGCTCACTGGTCAGCGGCTCTTTTCGGGCGACAACGAATCGGTGGTGCTCGCGAAGGTTCTGGCGGCGCTCGTCACGCGGCCGTCGAAGATTGCGCCTGACATTTCGCCGGAGCTCGATGCGCTCGTGATGCGGGCGCTTTGTCGTGATCCGAACGCGCGATTTCAAACTGCAGCCGACATGGCCGACGCGCTCCAAGCGATCGTCGCGCCTGCCGGTGCGGCACGCGTTGCGGCGTGGATGCGCAGCCTCGCGGGAACAGCACTGGACGAACGCGCGCAGCTGGTCACTGCGCTCGCAACGAAATCGAGCCGAAAAATGCCGTGGCCATTGATCGGTGCGCTGGCATTGGTGGCGTTTGGAATTTTTGCATTCGCGATCTCGTCGCTGCATTCTCGAACGATCGACACACCGATCACGGAGGTTGTCGCGTCGACTCCACCGGCATCGGCGAGCGCTGCAGCGTCGAGCCCGATCGCTATGCCCAGCAGCACATCGCCGCCGCAGGCCGCTGACATCGAAATCGTCGACGCTCCGATTCCGACCGCAACAGTGCCGACGAGCGCGCGACCTCTCAAGCGTCCCCCCAAGGTAGATTGCACCGAGCCTTACGTCGTAGACGCTCAAGGCATGCGCCACTATAAGAAGGCGTGCCTGAAATAAACGCGCGCCTGATCGCTCCGATCGCGATCGCCCTGCTTTTTTCAGCTGATTTTGCACGCGCGAGCGAAACGGACGTATGCGTCGCCGCCGCCGAGCGCGCCCAGGTCGAACGAAAAAAAACTGCATTCATCGCTGCGCGAAATGATCTCGTCATCTGCGCAGGCGAGGCGTGTCCGCTCCAAGTTCGCAACGACTGCAAAGGTTGGCTCACCGAGGTGGACGCCGCGCAGCCGTCGATCGTCCCTTCATTCATCGACGAAAACGGCGCCGACGTCAGCGACGTCAGCGTGTCGTCGGACGGCGTGCTCTTGCTCGATCACATCGACGGCCGCGCAGTAGCGATCAATCCCGGCGCGCACACGCTGGTGTTTTCTCGACAAAATGACAGCGTCGTACAAAAAATCGTGGTGCGTGAGGGCGAGCACGATCGCGTCGTCACCGTGCAGGCCCCCAAAAAGAGTTTGGCACCTGTTTCTGAGCCAACCTCGAGCTCAGGCGTCTCTCCAGCTGTTTGGGTGCTCGGCGGCGTCGGTGTTTTGGCGCTCGGAACCGCCGCCGGATTTTGGATCGCCGGCCGCGACGCACGCGGAGATCTTTACGACACCTGCGGAACGAACGGCAGCTGCTCGAACGAAGACGTCGACTCGGCGAAGCGCAAGCTCGTGATTGGCGACGTCCTGGCTGGTGTCGGCATCGCTGCGATTGGGGCGGCGGTCATCATCGCGATCGTCGTCCACCCGAACGCAGCGCCCGATCGGAATACGTCGTTTTCACCGACGACGATCCGCTTCTGACCCAAATGGCGAAGAAACCCGCAGTGGCGTTGCGACTCGCAAATCTCAGAAGCGCGGACGTTGCGTTCGAATCACTGTCGCCCAAAACGCAAAAGCAGGTGAAGTTTCTGCTGAAGCAAGAAGATCGGGAGACGCTCGCGCAGGCGCGCAAGAACGACGAGTCGATCCTGCTCGGCATGGAGGTCGTCGATGTCGTCGACGCATCCACGGGCAAGGCGAAGTACCAGATGTTCTTGTTCGGTGCGTCGGACGGCCATGTGCTGGCCGCAGATTCGACGAAGGCGATCGCAGAAATTCCGCAGCATGATTTTTTGCTGCTCGAATTCGATCCCGCGTTGCATGCGCAGTTCGAAGCGGCGTGGAAAGAAGGCGTAAAACGGCTGAAAATCGAGCACTCCGTGGATTTTCACGAGCCACGGCCGCCGCAACCGAAAGCGCCGTCCGGCTCGACGCTGTCTTTTGCAGAACGCCTCGCGCAGCTCGAGGCGCGGCGCACCGCGGCGGGTCCGACGAACGAAGACATTTGGAAGAACGACACGCTGCTTTCGCCGCACGCCATTCAACTGGTGCGAGACACGCTCGAGCCGTTTCGCTCGTTGCCGGCACGACGTCCGTTCGAGCTCACCGAGGATCAACGCGCGGCGCTCACGTTCTTTGCGACATGCGATTTCGGAGACATGGATCTGTGGATGTACGGCTTGCCGCCGAAGTTTTGTCCGGAGCCACGAAGCGCGCTGCATCGCTTGCTGGGTCTTGCTCCGCCGACGGCACGTGACGCGGTGGTGACCATCGACGAGCAGACGCATCCCATTTGGTGTCTCGTGAGCGACGTCGTGCATGGCTCCAAATCACCGGAAATCGTGCTCGATTTGCTCTTCGCACAAATTCCGACCGATACGCTCGTGCAGGCGCTGAAGGAGCTGAGCGCATCGAGAGAGGACACGTACCAACGCAAATACGTGTGGAAGAAACGCGAAGACTTCATCGCCGGAACGAGCGCCGTATTCGAGCTGAAAACGCACCAGCCGGAGATGGAGGTCTACGTGGATTTTTTGGCGGCGTGGGCACTT
>JBDTFL010000738.1:0-3205 GCA_039937955.1 Polyangiaceae bacterium
GCAAAAAGGCGGATCGCGGTGAGCGGCGTGCGCAACTCGTGACTGACCTTCGAAACGAAATCGGCTTGTAATTCCGACAAATTCGCTTGCCGACGAACGAACACGAGCGCGAGCACGACGCCCGTGACGACGACGAGCACGAGACTCACCGTCAAAATTCCGAAGACGAGATTGAGCCGCGCCTCGCCCAGGAACATCAAGATGATGCCGACGAAGAGCAGCAAGCCCGTCGGAATGATGATCAGATAAACGAGCAGCTGCACGATGCGCCGATAACCGAGGCGCTGGTAATTCCGAGTCGCGATGTTCGGCGCGGGCTGCACGAAGTCAGCACACTGCCATTTGTTCGCGCGGGTTAGTAGTCGATCGCACGACGCATCACGTCGAGCGGCGGAGCAATGCCGAGCCAAAGCTCGAATGCGATCGCACCTTGGCGCACGAGCATTCCGAGGCCATTTTCTGCAGCGATTGATGATTTTTTGGCTGCATGCAAAAACGCCGTTTCCCGCGGCGAATAAATCACGTCGTAAGCGAGGGCGTTTTTGGAAACCCGCGCCCAATCGATGCAGGATGCAACGACTTCGCCGTCGTCTGCGCCGGTCATTCCCGCGCTGGTGGCTTGGACGAAGACGTCGAAATCGAATTGGGGGCTGCCGAACAGGGCCGCGATCTCCAAGGGCGTGATGACGTTCAGCGCTCTTGCAGAATCGACGTTGCGCGCGAGGACTCGAATCGTTTGCGCGCCGAGATCTCTCAATGCCACAATCGCCGCTCGTGCCGCTCCGCCCGAGCCGATCACCAATGCGCGGCATCCGCGAGCTACGCCGTGCGCAGCGAGCTCGTCATGGAGCGCGCGCGCGTCGGTGTTGTGGGCCGTAATTTTTCCATCGGCGTCGACCACCAACGTATTCGCTGCGCCAACTGCAACCGTGCTCGGCGCGCGTTCGTCGGCGAGCTCGAATGCCCGAACCTTGTGCGGCACGGTAACGCTTATCCCCTGAAAATCACCGCGTTTCAGCGATCGCAAAAATTCTGGAAGATTCTTTTCTGAAACGTCGAGCGCCTCGTACGAATGCGGAAGCCCGAGCGCGCGATACGCTGCTGTGTGCATCGCGGGACTCTTCGAATGCGCGATGGGCGACCCTATGACCGCGAATTTCATTTCGGATTTTCTTTGTCGACCGACGTGCTCGTTACACTGGCGATGAAGCGGCCTTCGTCGATGCGCACGGTAATTTGCTCGCCCACGCGCACATCCTGCGCGCGCAAAATCGCGGCGCCGTTTTCTCCGGTCGCTACCGCATAACCGCGAGCCAAAACTTTCAGAGGGCTCATCGCGTCGAGGCGCGCGACCAGTGTTTCGAAGACGGCTCGCTTCTTCGCGAGACGCGCGCGTGCAAGCGTGATGATGCGCTCGCGTGACCGATTCACGTCACTGCGATGCGCAGCCAAGATCGACGCCGGATGACGACGCGCGAGACGCTCACCTAGCTGTGCGAGCCTTTGCTGACGTCGAAAAGTGATGAGGCGTCCAACCTCGACGAGGCGTGCGCGGCGATCGTCGAGCGTCTGCCGATGCGACATGAGCGAAAGCCGTGGATCACCGAAGCGACGAAGCACGCGAGAAAATAAGGCCTTTTCGTGAGCGATGCGGCCGTGCGCGGTGCGGGCGAGACGACCACGCATCTGCACAATGAGCGCGCGCTGCGCTCTGCGGTCGGGCACCACCATCTCCGCTGCTTGTGACGGCGTTGCGGCGCGAGCGTCTGCGGCGAAGTCCACCAACGTGACGTCTACCTCGTGTCCAACTGCGCTCACGACCGGAACGCGACACGCTGCGACGGCCCGAACGACGGCCTCATCGTTGAATGCAGCCAAGTCGTCGGCCGAGCCGCCGCCGCGACCGACGATCACGACGTCGACCCCGCGTACGCGCGAGACCATGGCAAGCGCATGCGCGATCGACTGCGCGGCGTTTCCACCCTGGACCACCGCCGACGAAAGAAGAATGTTCGCGCCGCCTCGACGAAATGCGACGCGACAAATGTCGTGAATGACCGCGCCCTCTGCGCTCGTGACTACGCCGATGATGCGCGGCTCTTTCGGGATCGGACGCTTACGATCCTCCGAAAAAATCCCTTCGTTCGCGAGCTTGTCTTTCAGCTTTTCGAGCGCCTCGAGCAGCGCGCCTTTTCCTGCGGGCGCCACACGCTCGGCCACGAATTGCAGACGGCCACGCGGCGGCCAAAATTGCGGCGCACCCAAGAGTCGAAGGCGCGCACCGTCTTTGAGCAGCGCACGCGATCGCGCAGTGAGACTCGTTCGATAAATGGCGACGTCGAGCGCGGCGTCTTCCATTTCGTCTTTGAGTGTAAAATACACGTGTCCGCTGCCTGCTGCGCGGAGCCCGCTCACTTCGCCTTCGACCCAAATCAGATCCTCGAATTTTTCGCCGAGCGCCGCACGAATCGCGCGACCGAGCTCGGCCACGCCGAACACGCGTGGCTTATTTTGCGGCGGTGGCGGAGGCGGCTTCGGATCGAAATCGAACGGAAGGGTCACGTGCGCGCGATCTTCGCACGAAAGGTCGGTCCACCTTCATATGTCGCGTAACATATGAAATCCGAGGGTGAATGCGCAACGAATGCAACTGATGTCGCAAAATTAGTTTTGTGAATAAGCTGCGCTCTCCCATGAGCAAGGCGAAGCGCTTCAAAAAAGTGATGGTCGCGAACCGCGGTGAAATTGCGGTGCGCGTAATGCGAACGTTGCGCGAGATGTCGATCGGATCGGTCGCCGTTTATTCGGAAGCCGACCGGGCTGCGCTCCACGTTCGCATGGCCGACGAAGCGTATTTGGTCGGACCCGCGCCCGCGAACGAGAGCTATCTACGTGTCGACAAGATCGTGGATACCGCCAAAAAAGCGGGCTGCGACGCGATCCATCCGGGCTACGGATTTTTGAGCGAGAACCCGCTGCTTCCCGAAGCCTGCGAAAAAGCGGGCATCGTTTTCATCGGGCCGCCGGCGAGCGCGATGCGCCAAATGGGATCGAAAACGGCAGCGCGCAAAAAAATGAGCGAAGCCGGCGTACCGATCGTTCCGGGTGCGATGTGCGACACCACCGACGAAGCGATCGACGCCGCAAAAAAAATCGGCTTCCCCGTCATGCTCAAAGCTGCGAGTGGCGGCGGCGGCAAAGGCAT
>JBDTFL010000739.1:0-4083 GCA_039937955.1 Polyangiaceae bacterium
TCAAGGGCGGAAACCTCTTGATCTCGGTTCACACCGAAACCGGCGACGAGCAGAAACGCGCCGAGCAGATCTTCAAGACTGCCAAGGCCGAAGATATTTGCTCGACCTCCGAGGCCAGTGTTCCGAACAAGCACACGCAGCCGTCGGCCTGAGCGAGCGCAACTCTTCGCTAACTGAATGTCCGATGCGACGTGGCCGAAAGGCGCGTCGCATTTGGCCTTTCTGGTCGAGACTATGAAACGCGATTAAGTCGAAATTTGCCTAAACTTTTTCATCGCCGCGGCCGATCACACGGTTGTGGGGACTTTGATCTTTCTGTGCTGCGATCGCGTTACGGTCGACCCGGGCGTGCAGGTCATCGAAACCGACGATGCGGACGAGGCTCTGCGCGCTGCAGAGGGCGATGGCCCCGTTGTGATCCTCATTGGCGCGCGTTCTTCTGCAAACGATGCGGCCCGCGCAGTTGCAGCGGTTGTCGCACTTCGTGGCTATTTCTTGCACGTGCGAGACGATGATTCGGCGACGTGGATTCAACGTCAGATTCGTTATGCCTTGGGAAGACGGCCAAAATGAGGAGGCCATCCTGCTGACGTGAACGTCGCGTGTGCGGTCAGGCGCTTCGCGTTCGCATGGCGAGGACGACGGCTTCGCCGGTTTTGTCCGCGCGTTTCACTACTCGTCGCAGTTGCATGAAGACTTGCGCGAGTCTTCCAGCGCTCGATTCGGCGGCGTCGACGTCGATGTCTTTCGGATCGCTCGTCAGAATTTCCAGTGCGTTTTCGTGGTGAATGCCCTCATCGTGCGTCGTCATCGCGATCTTCCGCGAGAGCGTGCGGGGCTTCTTCCGCAAATCGTCGAGCGCTTTTCGAGCTTCCGAAATCGACGCCGACAAAAGAAGGCGAATCTGGATCGACGCGCTCGCGGTCGAATCGCTCTTCCACGGAAGCGTGACGACTTGATCGAGCTCTTGAAACCGGAAGGGCCGGGTTTGACCGAAGCCAACGACGTAATCGAGCGTCACCGTTCGTGAGCTCACGCGGCCTTCCTTCCATTTAAGGATGGTGCGCACGCGCTGCCCGATGGTGCTTTCGTCGGCGCTTCTCGCGATGACGATTCGTTGCTCGCCGTCATAAGACATGGGTGGGTCTTCGTAGCACGATGCCAACGCTCACCGAAACGCGATCGTGAATCGCTCGACATAAGCCCTCAACTTGGAGCTATTGAATTGCCGTTCCGAGGTCATGGCGACTGCCGCGAGGGGGCTTTTGGTCGACGACGACTCGATAATGTTGGAAGGCGCTCGAGCGCCTTTTGCGGCCGTTGCACGACACTTGGTCGGTTACCGCGGCAACTTCGGCGCGGTCGGCTCATGCGGAGGTTGGTGCCGCGCTTCTCGATTTGTGGGGCTTGCCGCAATTGGTCGTCGATGCGGTCGCGAAGCAAAATCACGCAACCTACGACTGCGATTACTTGGACCCCACGGCGGCCGTTCGCCTCGCGCATCGTCGAGTCATGGCATTAACCCGCTGATTTCAGCATTCCGGCCGCGACGGCATCCATCAATGCTTCGAAGCTCGCGTCGTCGAACTTCGAGCCGCTCGTGAGCCAATCGTGATGTCGGAGCTCGATGCGCTCCTCTGGCGTGATGTCGTTGTAGTGGCCGAGCACGTCCAAATGATCGCCGTATCCTGCCCAAATGAGTCGCCCCCAGATCTGCGAGCGAATGGGAACGCAGCCGTCGTTGTCGTCAAGCTCGGGCGATTTTTCGAACGCGCGCGTGAGCAATGCTTCGTTCTCGCCAGCGAGAGTTGCGACGTGGTCGGGAAGGTCAGCAGCGATCGCCGCGCACGGATAACGCTTGTCGACGAGCGCAGTGATGCCGTGCAGCGCGGTGAACAGCGCGAGCGAAACCGATTGCCACGGATGTCCGATCGCTCGAAGAAATTTCGTGGGTGACGGCGTGGGGGCCATCGACGCCGTGGACTGATACGTTACGTTTTTTCGATTTTCGAAACCGGCGACCATGAGGTCCATCGCCTCCGGGCTCAGTTGCAGCATCGAACCTTGATCTTCTTGCACGGCCTTCAAGTAGGTGCGCACGTCAGGATTGCGTGCGTCGTCGATCAACGAGAGTACTGATTTTACCGATGAATCGAGGATTGGCAGCGTGATGCCGATCACGCGGTCGCTCTTGCCGATGATGCCGATGAGCGCGCTCGCCATCGCCAGAGGACGCGCGCCGATCGACAGACCGATCACCGTGAATGCCGACAACGCATAAAGCGCTTGCTGTCCTTTGGACGTCGCGAAAAAACTCGCGAGCGGCGTTCCGTAATGCGGCGTGTTCATCGTCGTCACGCTCCTCACGCGCGGCATCCAGCGATCGACATGCGCGCGTGCGGGGAGCTCCGCGCAAGGAGATGCGACGAGCCGAGCGTCGAGACCACCCGTTGAATGACCGAGCAAGTGAATTGGCCCGTCACCTTTTGCCGTGATGTCGATCAGCTCGGCGAGCTTCGCAGCGCGGCGCCTGACCGATGCCGTCGGCAAAACGTCGGACACGTGCGCTTCGAGCGTGTCGCCGTGTTTCTCGAAACGCGCCGCGAGCGCTCTCTCGACGTGCGCGAAATATTCGTACGACGCGAGACGATTGAAACCGAACATGCCCGGCGAAAAATAAACGTGATGATGCACGAACGAGAAATACTCTTATTTTCTCGGGCCTGCGAACGATCGTGAAGCTGATCCTGTTTGGGCTCATCCTTGGCAAGCCGCTGGTTCGCGAAATTCGTTGGATCCGTCAGCGGCCTTTTGCGGTGCGCGCCAGTGCGCCACGAACGAGCCGCGCGAGCATTCGTTCTTTGATGCTCGGTGAGCCAGTCCCCGAGGGCGGGGTTCCCGTTGTTCTCAAACCGAGACGTTCGATACATGCGTCGGCCTCGGCGTCTTTTCCTGGCCATGCGATGGCGCCGGCGAGCACACCCCAATCTTCGGCTTTGTAGTTTTTGGCGAGCCACGAAAGTGCGGGGAGCAGTCGCTCTTCGACGGGCGTGAAATCACTGCCGAATGGAAAAGTCGAAAAAAGCCCGCGCGCGCGGAACGGACGCATCTTGTCCGCGAGTGCTTCCGGCGTGTTGGTCTTCCAGCTTTCAAGCGCACGAAAGTCCGCGGGTAATTTTTTTCCGCGAATCGCAGCACGCACGATCTCGTCTTGAAACCGCGCATCAGTGATCGCCAGCATGGCCGTGACGCATTCTTCATCGGATTTTCCGCGGAGATCAGCGACTCCGTATTCGGTAATGAAGACATCGCGCAAGTGCCGCGGAATGGTGGCGTGGCCGTAGCTCCACCTCACGTTCGAGTCGACGCGATCACCGGACTCGCGTGTGGAGCGCAAAAGCAACACCGAACGACCGCCCTCGATGGCGTGCGCCATTGCGACGAAATTGTATTGTCCGCCAACGCCGCTCACGACGCGACCGTCTTCGAGAGCATCGGACACTGCTGCGCCGAGCGCCGTGGCCATCATGCAGATGTTGAAGAAGCGTGCGTCTTTGCGTTGGCGTGCGTCGCGCTCCTCGTGTCCCCCGTAAAGTTGGTTCACGTCGGAAACGCGACCCATGACGAGCCCGTCGTAATCCTCACCGCTCAAATTGCGCAGCCACGCGTAAAGCTCTTTCGACCCGAGAAAAAAAGCACCTTTGAGATAATGCGCTCGTGACCCACGAGCGGCATCATCGGCAAGATCGTCGTGCACGAGGCGTTTCAAAATTCCTGCGCGCCGCAAATGCATGAAGCCATCCATGACCATTTCACTCGCGCCATAAAGGCCCTGCTCGAACGGCGTGATGCCTCCGTAGCGCGAGACGAGACGATCCTCGGCGACACTTTTTTCGCGAAGCGCACCGACGGCTGCGAGGTAGTCGGCATTTTTTTCATGACGAAGAACGAGCGCTGCCACCAGAGCGTCGGAGAGCGCACCGATCCCGATTTGCAAGGTGCCGCCGTCCTTCACGAGCGTGCTCGCGTGAAGCCCGATCGCGTGCTCGGCAAAATCGATCGGCTCACGCGCCAGCGCAAAAA
>JBDTFL010000740.1:0-4050 GCA_039937955.1 Polyangiaceae bacterium
GGTCCTCCCGCCGACAGTGCTCGGCTACTACATGCTCGTTACGATCGGCCGCCGCAGTCTGATCGGCAATGCGTTCGAGCACGTCACGGGCTCGACGATCGTTTTCACGCGTACCGGCGCCGTTTGCGCGGCGACGGTCGGAGCCTTTCCACTTGTCGTCAAATTCGGGCGCGCTGCACTCGAGGGGGTCGATTGGCGATACATCCGCGCTGCGCGAACCCTTGGCGCATTTCCACTGCGCGTTTTTTTTACGATTCGTCTGCCATTGGCATCGCGGGGCATCATCGCCGCGATCATGCTCGCCTTCGCAAGGTCTCTCGGCGACTTTGGTGTCACACTGATGGTCGCTGGGGATATTCCAGGCGAAACGCAGACGGCGTCGCTCGCGATCTACGATGCAATCCAGGCGCGGCACGAAGCGGAAGCGACGGGAATGGTCTTGATTTTGAGCGCGATTGCGATCTCGATTCTCTATACCGTCAATCGATTAACCCAGCGGCCCGAAGGTGCAAAATGAAACATAAGATCGTGGTCGCGTACCTGTGTGTCGCTGCGGTGTTGCTGTCGTGCACGAAGGCTAGTGAATCGACGGATGCGAAACGAACTCCGAAGCCGCCGCCGAATCCGACGAACGCCGAGACGAATCCTGCACTGACCATTGCGATCGAGATCGATGGGGCGCCTTCCGCGGCGCTCGACTCGACGAAGCTCAACGCGACTGAGCCCGATTTCAAGAACGAGGATCACCGCGCGTGGAAGCTCACGTCTCTTCTGCCGAACACGAATCGCCCCGGGGTCGTTTTCGCGGTGACTGGGGACCAGGACATCAGCGTTGTCCTCCGCTCCCCACGCGCGCCCAGTGATCCAATTCCGGGAGTGATGCTCAATCGTCGCGGTGAGCTGTTCGCGAACATGATCGATCCAGCCGATCCATTTCCGGCGTTTCACGGTCAAGGTGGAAGGCTCGCGCGCCCTGGCGATCCATCGACTCGAATTGCGAACGTGAAAAAAATTCGCGCGTACGTCGAGAGCGATTCTGGATCGGCTTTGAAATAAGGCCTTTTAGAAGAGCCAAAGCAGCGCGAGTGAAATCGCGAGCGTCGGTATTGTAATCGCAAGGCCCACGCGCATGAATGTGAAGAGCGGTACATCGACATTCTCTTTGCGAAGCTTGTCGTACCAAAGAAGACCCGCGAGCGATCCCATCGGCAAAAGTCGCGGTCCGAGATCTCCACCGATCAGCGCGGCGAGGGCCGAGCTCTTGGCCGGATTCCCCTCGAGCGCGAGCATGTTGAGGATCGACATCGGATGATTGTTGAGCGTCGCGGAGCCGAGCGCCGCGATGCCGCCGATGATCGCGACGTTGCCGCCTGCATACAGATGCGTGAGGCGAGCGACGAGCCCAGCGTTTCGCATGCCGACGCCCATCACCGAAACTAGAATCAGAAATGCGACGATCTCCCACGAAATACCGAGCCGAATCGTCTCGACGATCGGCACGTTCGCCGGCCGCGCAACGAAGAGAAGCGCGAATGCTGCACCAGCGATTGCAACCATCCAAACATTTCCGCCGAAGTAAGCGACGAACGGACACGTTCCGAGCACGAGCGCGAGAACGGCGATCATTCTTCGCTGTGGAAGATCGAGCTGGCCTGACCGATTCTCATGAGAGCGTGCCTCGTGATTCGCGAGGCCTTCGTCGGTGACGCCTTCGGTTTCAGGAGCGAGCGTCAGAGGTTTTTTGAAAACGCGATAGAGCGCCCAGGCCGCAACGGCCCAACCGACCAATGCGATTGGGGTCATTCGAATCGCGTACGCGTTGAAATCGATCTTGGCGTAGGCCGCGAAGATCATGTTCATCGGATTCGACAGAACGAGCGGGGCGACGCCGGCGGCCATGAACACCGCAAACGAAAACGGAACGACGAGCTCACGATTCTTCGGATAGCGACGACGAACGAGACCGATGACTGCCGGCGTAAGGAGAAGAACGGCGGAGTCATTGTTGAGCGCAGCTGCCGTTATTGCCGAGAGAAAGAAGATGCGAAAGAAAACGCGCGTCGCGGATCCGTTCGTTCGCGCGAAGAGCATCGTCGCCACCCGGTCGAGAAGCCCGACCTGTTGGGCCACTGCCGTCGTCACCATGATCGACACGATCGCGAGCAGCGGTCGCCACAAGATCGTCGCGGCGCGCGAAACGTCGGCTATCTGGACGACGCCGGCTGCGAGCATGATGAGCACGCCAACCGCAGCCGCTGGTCCGGGGCCGATCCGGATCTTTTCGCTCACGCGAGGCCGTGCGACGACCAAACCCAGCGTCACCGCCAGGCTCGAATAGGCCGCAATAACCAGCATGTCACTCATTCTGCATGCGGTACGCCAAGATCACATGCAGAAAATTCCATGTTTGCAGAATGCATCCACTGCTTGCTTGAGGCCCAGCATCCGCGCAATCTAGACGACGATGAGTGAATCCAACGCAGCGCGCGTTCTCATCGTCGATGACGAGCCGGATCTCCGCAAGCTCCTGACGTTCAATCTCGAGGCGGCAGGGTTTGCCGTCGAGGCGGTCGGCAACGGAACGGACGGGCTCGCTGCGACGCGCGATCGAAAACCCGACGTCGTGATCTTGGACATCATGCTCCCGGATTTGATCGGCACCGATGTGTGTCGTGCGCTGCGTGCGAGTCCCAACGCCGACGAAATTGCAGTGTTGATGCTCTCCGCGCGCGGCGACGAAGGCGATCGTTTGCTCGGCTTCGAAGTGGGCGCCGACGACTACGTCGTCAAGCCATTCAGCGTTCGCGAGATCGTCATGCGCGTGAAGGTGTTGGCGCGACGTGCGGCGGAACGAACCGTTGCCCGAAGCACGAGCGACGACGGCGAACGCGTTCGATGGCGCGGCCTCGAGATCGATCGCAAGCGGCAGCGCATCGTCGGCGATGGCGTCGACATCGATTTGACCCCGCTGGAGTTCAAGCTTTTTTCGATCTTCATCGACAACCCGGGCCGTCTCTTCAGTCGTGCCGACTTGCTCCACGAAGTTTGGGGAATGCCTCCGACCAACACGCGAACGGTCGACGTTCACGTTCGACGAGTGCGCATGCGTTTGGGAAATTACGGAGACATCATCGAGACGATTCATGGACTTGGTTATCGACTCCGCGATCCGGCCAAATAACGGGCGCGCATGGCCTTCACCTTTCGAACGAAGCTGCTCGCCAGCCACGTCGGACTCGTTCTCGTTGTCGTCGTCTTCTCCTTCTTTCAGCTGAATCGCTCGCTCGCCGCGGATCTCGAACGGCAGATCGATTTGCGGCTCGAGCAGCAGGCGCGCGGAGCTGCGGAGTGGGTCGGCGACGGCGGGCGTCGTCATCCTGATCGTTTGGCCGGACGAATTGCGTCGGTCGTCAACGCCGACGTTTCGATCTTCGATCAAGAGGGCAGGTTGCTCGGAGACTCGACGACTCCGGTCACGAGTCCGATCGTCCAGGTTTCCCCCGAGGTCATCGAAGCGCGTCACGGAAATGTCGGCCATGCGACGCGCGCGCGCGAAGCAAACGGCGAAGAAATGCATTACGTCGCTGTTCCAACCGAAGAAGGTTTCATCATTCGTCTCGGGGCGCCGCTCTCCGATGTGCATGCGACCGTCGCCGGAATGCAGCGCCGGCTTTTCGTTGCTGCGGCATTGGCGATCCTCGTTGCGATCGCGCTCGGTGTTTTCGCGTCTCGGATCGCATCGCGTCCGCTCTCCACGATGACAGACGCCGCAACGCGAATCGCAGGCGGGGATCTCGAAACGCGAATCGCAGCCGAATCACCGGATGAATTTGGTCGCCTGGCGAGCGCGCTCAATGTGATGGCCGAACAATTGAAAGAGCGTATGACGATGCGACGCGATTACTTGGCGAACGTTTCCCACGAGCTTCGAACACCGGTCGCGGCAATTCAAGGATACGCGGAGACGTTGCTCGAGCAGGAGGCGACGCCAGAGATGCAAAAGCAATTCATCGACACCATCCACCGACAGGCTCAGCGTATCGGTGCGCT
>JBDTFL010000741.1:0-2703 GCA_039937955.1 Polyangiaceae bacterium
ATCCGCGCATTCGTGAAGAGGCGCTCGAGGCAATCGGCGATCATCCGGAAATTGGCGACTCGGTGCGCATGGTGATGGCGAGCGCGCTCGCTTCGAAACAGGCCGGCGTGGTGACGACTGCCGCCGATTTGATCAAAGCGCATCCCGATCGCGTTCTCACCATTTCAGCGAAAGCGCGCGCTGATTCGCTCGATCCGAATTCACCGCCGCCGAAAGTGGGATCGGCTCCGGCGCGCGAGCTCGACCCCGACGTCGCAAAATCCCTGTCGGGTGCGCTCGGTCAGGCGTGGGCCGAGGATTTGATCGAGACGCGCATCGCGCTCATCGATGCAGCGGTCGCGGTCGATCTTCCAGGGGCCCATGAAGCAGCAACGACGGCGTGTCGCGACGCGAATGTGACGCTCCGAGACGCGGGAAAAAAAGCGCTCGCCGCGCTCGGTCAACCTTACGCCGCATGTGCTCCGCCCGATCCGCCGCCGCCCGCCGCGCCCGAGATCGATTCGCCGATGCCTCACACCACGAAGCTCACATTCGCAAGCAGCGTCGGCCTGCTCACGATTCATTTGGATCCGATCCTTGCGCCGATCGCAACGGCGCGCATCATTGGCCTCGCACAAGCAGGCTTTTTTAAAGGCATTTTGGTGCATCGCGTGGTGCCGGGCTTCGTCGCGCAATTCGGTGACCCAGAGGGCGATGGCTTCGGCGGATCGGGTCATCTGCTTCGTTGCGAGACATCGCCCGTGCCGTTCAATCCGCTCGACGTCGGCATTGCGTTGGCTGGGCGCGACACCGGATCGAGCCAGCTGTTCGTGACGCTTTCGCGCACGCCTCATTTGGATGGTGAATACACGCATCTCGGCCACGCCGAAGGCGATTGGGCGGCGCTCGTCGAAGGCGACGCGATCGGCGACGCGAAGATCGAAGACGAGTAAGCTCCCGCTCGCCGCCATGTTGCTCGTCATCGACGTCGGAAATACCAACATCGTCTACGGCCTGTTCGAAGGCGCAGAGCTCAAACACCAATTTCGTGTCGAGAGCGGTCGCGGTCGCACCGCCGACGAATATGCCGTGGTGCTCAAACAACTTTGCGAGATGAACTGCGTGGCCTCTGCCGACGTGGACGCTGCGATCATCGCGAGCGTCGTGCCGGCGTTGACCGAGCCGATGGTCGGTCTGGTCAAACGCGCGTTCTCGATCGAGCCCAAAATCGTCGGACCCGGCATTCGCAGCGGAATGGCGATCCTCTACGAAAACCCGCGTGAAGTGGGCGCGGATCGCATCGTGAACGCGGTCGCCGCATTCGAAAAAGTAAAAGGCGGGGTCATCGTCGTCGACTTCGGAACCGCAACGACCTTCGATTGCGTCACACCCAAAGGCGAATATTTGGGCGGCGTCATCGCTCCCGGAATTCAGATCAGCGCCGACGCGCTCTTCACGCACGCCGCAAAATTGCCGCGCGTCGAGATCGTCCAGCCGCCGAAAGTCGTCGGCAAAAATACGGTGCATTCGATGCAATCCGGAATCGTGTACGGCTACGTCGGCTTGGTCGACGGCGTCGTCGAACGATTGAAAGAAGAGCTCGGTTACCCATGCGAGGTGATGGCGACCGGCGGTCTCGCGTCTCTCATCGCGCCGCTCACGCGCAACATCAAAGACGTCGATCCGAACCTCACGCTCACGGGGCTGCGTCTTCTGCATGAGCGAAACTTGGCGTGAACGAACGGCTGTTGCCGTCGGTTTCAGTGCGCTCGCGTTAGTCGTCATGATCGCGCTCGGCGTTCTCGTCGGCGCAGAGCCCATGTCGCTCTCCAAAGCGATCGGTGACACGTCATCGATCGACCACGCGATCCTTTTCGAGGCTCGCTTGCCTCGTGTTTTGCTCGGCGTGATCGCAGGCGGCGGGCTCGCTGCGGTAGGCCTGTCGTTCCAAACCATTTTACGAAATCCGCTCGCGGAACCCTTTATTTTAGGCGTTTCCGGAGGTGCAGCGCTCGGCGCCACCGTCGCCTTGATGTTCGGTTTGACCGGCATCACGCTCCTGGGCGCATCACTCGTTCCGGCTGCCGCATTGGTTGGCGGCATCGCAGCGACCGCGCTGGTCGCGTCCGTTGCACGCGCAGGTGCAGCCGACGGCTTCGAGGACGCATCATCGTCACGCGCCGGAAGTGGCGCATCCATTTTGCTGGCGGGCGTCGTCGTGAATGCGATCGCCGGCGCCGCCATCACATTTCTCAAAACCATCGTCAGCGCGACCAAGGCCCAAGAGCTTCTTTACTGGTTGATGGGTTTTTTGGATGTGGCTTCCGGAAAAACGCTGCTCCTCATTTTCATCTACGTCGCGATCGGCGGCGCGGTGCTCCTCCGCGATGCGCCTCGTTTGAACCTGCTCGCATTGGGTGACGAATCCGCGGAGCACCTCGGCATCGACGTGCGTGCGCTCGAGCGCAGAACATTTCTCGCGTGCTCGCTCATCGTCGCCGCGATCGTCAGTGTCACGGGGCTCATCGGCTTCATCGGCCTCATCGTCCCTCACGCGTTACGCCGTATTTTTGGCTCTGACGTGCGTGTGACGTTGCCCGCGACATTTTTTGCAGGCGGCGCGGTTTTGGTTGCATGCGATCTCGTGAGTCGCAGCCTTTTTAGGCTCTTACATACTGAACCCCCCGTCGGCGCAGTGACTGCGCTGATCGGTGGTCCGTTATT
>JBDTFL010000742.1:0-3858 GCA_039937955.1 Polyangiaceae bacterium
ACGCGCTTCGTCCAAAGACGTGTCGGCACGAGCCTCGTCGCGCGACGTAAATAAAGTTCCTGCGCCGCGCGCGTCGCGTTCTGCCAAAGAAGGTCTCGTTCGCGAAGCTCCTGAGCCGCGGGCATCGCGTCCGGCGCGCGTCGAGCGGCCGGAGCGTGCCGAGCGAGCACCGCGCCAAGAGCCGGAAGGTGGATGGGTTTCATTTCGCGTGACGTGGGGCAAAGAGCACGGAGCAGATGCGCGTCGCATCCTCGCGATGGTCTGTCGGCGTGGTGATGTCGACGGCAATCAGGTTGGCGCCATCCGAATCGATCGCCATCATTCGATCGTCGACGTGGCTCGGCCCGTCGCAAAATCATTCGCCGAAGCAACGATGCCGCCCGACCCGCGAAATCCGCGCGTGCGCATTTCGGAAGAGCGAGGCGGCTCGAGCGGCGGCGCACGCGACTCACGCGAGCATCGCAGTAGTGCGCACACGGGCAATCATCCGCCGCGGCGGGCACGCTAGAATAGCTTTTTTTCCCGCTTCAATCTCGACGTCGGGTTGACGTCTCTCAATCTTCGGCGGGCGGCGTAGGTCCTTCAGCGGGAACGACAGCGCTCCCACCTCCTGCTCCAGACGATGCAACGGAGAAGCTGCCGCGTTTCGAGGGCGGATGTTTCAAATTCGGCGCGCCGAGATCGTCGCCATTCACGCCGATTGTGTTGTCGAGCTCCGTTTCGTTTTGTTCGCGCTTCGCTTCGTCGATTGCTGTCGCCGCAGCGCCGACCGCGCCAGCTGCCGCACCAATCACCGCACCGACGACAGCTCCGGGCGGACCGGCCATGGCTCCGACTACCGCGCCCGCAATTGCACCGAGCGCGACCTCACTTTTGCCTAGCTGATCGTGTGAGGCATGCTTGAGATCGTGCTCGACCTCAGCGACTGATTTCTCTTTTGCAGTGCTCATGCAGGGATGGTGAGCATCGCGTGTGCCATCTGAAGCGGCTTGTTTTCAGGGCGATTTCGCACCGAGCTCACGTGCGATCAGGTGCACAACCGCGCATCGATGCGAATTGCCTCAACCCAGAGCGAGCTGAGCTCCGCGCGTCTCAGGTGCCGGGCGTAGTGGGCGTCGGTCGATCGTCCATGTCGACCTCGTCGTCTTCTTTTTCTTCTGCGTCGGTTTTCTTGTCGTGCTCGTGTGCCGCGATTGCTGCTCCGACCATCGCTGCGGCTCCGCCAATGACTGCGCCTGCCACCGCACCAGGGATGCCGCCGAGCGATCCGACGACTGCACCCGACATCACTCCGAGCGCAACTTCGCTTTCTCCGAGCGGAGTAGCGGCGTCCGCGAGATCTTTTTCGATCTCGGCGACCGCCTTCTTCGTCTTGTCGTTCATGGCTAACCGATTCTATATGACTATTTCGGCAGCTTCGCCAAATGCGCTTTGTAGGTCACGCCGAAGTGCGGTGAGGGCGTGCCGTCGAAATTCGCGAGCAACAGCGGCGGAGCGGACGTGTTCCAGTCCCAACCCAAATAACCCTGCTGCTGTCCATCCATATAGGTCAGGGCGCTTTCGAGCCAGCTGTCGAGCATCGTGGCTTGCGTACCTGAATACGGCGATGCACCGCTCGCATAGACCTGCGTGCCGATCTCTCCGATGACGACCGGAAATCCTGCAGCGAGCAGCGCGGTGATTCCGTAGTTGGTCGCGTTCGTGGTGCCGTCGACGCACGTGCCGCTGTATCCGTCGTATTCGGAAGGGCATTTCGTTTCGACCGACTGATCGCTGTACGTGTGCCAGGACGCTGCGATGTTCGTGAGCGCGATACCGTCGTTCGGCGCAGGCAGGGTGGGAATGCTGCTCACCTTCGCCAGCCATTGCGAGAAATCGGACGAGTAGCCCAAACCGCCCAAAATCACGACGTTCTGTGCGCCGGTCGAGCGAACCGCTTTGATGAGCGTCGCCATGCCGGCCACGTTCAAGGCGGTCGTGCCGTCGAAGCTCTTCGCGCACATTCCGCCGACGAGCCAGCAATCCCAATCCGAGAGGAACGGCTCGTTGAACAAATCGAAAATGATGTTCGGTTGATTTGCGTAAACCGTGGCGACCTCTTTCCAAAACTCCGGCGAGTGATCGGCGTCTGCCATTTGCAATTGTCCGGTTTGGTACATGCCGTCGCCCGGAACGGTCCAATGCAGATCGAGAATGACCGTGAGCTTGTTGGTCGTGAGAAGCGCGACGTAGGTTTTGATCGCGTCTTGGTATTGCTTGCCGCCGAACATGACGCTGTTCGTACCGAGCCAACAAGATGCATTGAGCGGCACGCGAACCGCGTTGACGTTCCACGTCTTCATCACGTCGACAGCTGCTTGATCGACCGGCGTGTCGAATGCGGCGCTCGAGTAGTCGCACGAGTCTTCGGTGCCGGATCGATCGACGCCGTGAAGTTGCAAGACTGCGCCTGAAGGATCGACGAGATGGCCGGGCTTGCCGCCGGTTCCCATGACGACGTGAATGATGCTGGACGCGCCGCCATCGCGGTTCGTGATCGATCCGTCGCCGCTCGAGATCCCGCCGTCGGTCGAGCCGTCGTCAGTGGAGGCTCCGCCGTCCGATCCCCCGGTATTTTGGCTGCCATTGCTATCGTCGCCGGAGCCTCCGCATGCGGCTGCGATCAACAAAGTGAATACGCTTACGACGAGCGCGAGCCTCATCGACCTAGAATCGCAGTCGATCTCGAGCGCGTCCACCTCGCGACCGCGCACTGACCATGCGCGACATGTGCGAGTGACATCTAACGACAGCGTGCTCCGGCCATTGCGATAGACTTCGAAGTGAGGGACACCACGAAGATGCGCTGGACTCGCGTCGTTGCCGGCATTGCTGTTTCGGCCAGCGTGCTTTGGGGTTGCACCGCGATCACCGGGCTCGACTCGCTCGCCCTTGCGACGTCGGTCGAGGACGCGAGCATCGACGATTCCGGCGGAGAATCGTCGACCATCGTCTTCAGTGAAGCAGGTTTGGCCGACGGTCCTTCGACGAGCATCTGCACACCCGACCCCAATTTCTGCAATACGCATTGCGGTTCGGCGAAAGACAACTGCGGACAACCTCGAACATGCCCCGCCGATTGCGGCGCCAGCAGCACCTGCGATAGCGCCACGCACACCTGCAAATGCGTTGCGGTCACCGGGTTCTGTTCCGACCGTTGCGGGGCAGAGACCGACAACTGCGCACGCCCCGTCGATTGCGGCGCTTGCGATGGCGGGCTCACGTGCAACAGCGGCGCGTGTGGCTGCGTTCCCGAATCGGTTGGTACCGCATGTGCCGGAAAACAGTGCGGATCGGCGACCAACAACTGCAATCAGACGATTTATTGCGGCGGATCCGGATCGCAGTCGTGCGCGACGGCGGGCGACGTTTGCGAGTCCAACGATTCGTGTTGCACGCCGAACAACGGCGCCGCGTGCGCGAACAAGTGCAACGAAAGTGTCGTGAACAACTGCGGGCAAACCGTCGGTTGCCCTGCCACTTGTCCAAGTGGACAAGTATGTGTCGGAACGGCCTGTTGCGTGCCGGATCCGTTAGCTACGACCTGCTCCGGAAAAGCCTGCGGAGCTGCCGTCAACAATTGCGGACAGCCCGTTACGTGTCCGAACACCTGCGCAGCTCCCAATGTTTGTGGAGGAGGCGGCGCCGGTCCGAATGGCTGCGGCTGCACGTCGACCGGCAATCCGTGCGGGAAAATGTGCGGCGGCAACACCGTCTACGACAACTGCAACAATCCGTACGTCTGCACCGAATTGTGCAGCGACGCGTGCCCGTGCCGCGGAGGCACGTGCAGCATGACGTACCATTCGTGCTCGTGCT
>JBDTFL010000743.1:0-3220 GCA_039937955.1 Polyangiaceae bacterium
AAACGCATCATCGGCCTCGCCATTCAACGATATGCAGGCGAGAGCGTTCAAGAGCGCGCGACCACCTCCATTCATCTCGCGCACGACGACATGAAGGGACGCATCATCGGCAAAGAGGGCCGCAACATTCGTGCGCTTCAAGAGGCGCTCGGCGTCGATCTCATCATCGACGACACACCCGAGACATTGGTGGTGAGCGCGTTCGATCCGGTCAGGCGCGAGATCGCCCGCATCGCAATCGAAAAATTGCTCGTCGACGGCCGCGTTCATCCGACACGCATCGAAGAGGTCGCAGCGCAGGCGCAAGAAGAGGTCGACTCCACTGTCACGCAAGCAGCGGAGCAGGCGCTTCTCGATCTCGGAATTTCTCGCATGCATCACGAGCTCTCGCGACTCGTAGGGCGCTTGAAATACCGCTATTCCTACGCGCAAAACGTGCTCACGCATTCTCTCGAGTGCGGCTTTCTCGCCGGCGGTATGGCGGCGGAGCTCGGCCTCAACGAAAAGACCGCGCGTCGTGCGGCGCTTCTCCACGACATCGGAAAGGCGGTCAGTCACGATCATGAGGGTGGTCACGCGATGATCGGCGCGCAGTACGCGCGCAAGCACGGCGAAGATCCGGTCGTCATCAATGCCATCGCCTCGCACCACGAAGACGAGGTCGCCACGAGCGTCATCGCAAATTTGGTGGCCGCTGCGGATTCGCTCTCCGGCGCGCGGCCCGGAGCCCGTCGCGAAATTCTCGACGGCTACGTGAAACGTCTCCGCGACCTCGAAGAAATTTCGACGCGCTTTGCCGGCGTGCAGCGCGCGTTTGCGATTCAAGCCGGCCGCGAGGTCCGCGTGATCGTCGAGCCCAGCGAGGTGAACGACGTAGAGGCCGCGCTCCTCGCTCGCGAAATTTCCAAACGCATCGAAGAAGAGCTCAACTACCCCGGACAAATTCGCGTGACGGTCGTGCGGGAGACACGTGCCGTCGACTATGCGAAATAGCCTTTAAAATACGATGTTTCGTCGCGTCACGCTCGCCTTGGTCATTGCCGCGTCGGTCATCGGTTGCTCGCTCTTCGTATCGCTCGACGGCTTGAACGCTACGAGCTCCGACGCAAGCAACGACGGCGGCGACGCGACGACATCGGGAGATGCAAATGGTGACTCTACGACCGCAATCGATGCAGGCGACGCAAGCGTCGACAGCGGTGTCATCTTCGTCGTCGACACGTGCGTTGCCGATTCAGCCGACGTCGTGAATCTCACGAACGCCGGCTCGATCGATTGGGTGCATTACGGAACCAGCACCGACACCGACGTGAAGCGTGTGAGCCCACACGTCATCGGCGCGCTGGTGCAATCGACCCACGGCCAAAACCCCTACGGCGGTGATCCGCGCGTGTTTTCATGGACCGACGGAACGTCGTTTCCGGCGGTAGGAGGAACGTCGAACGGTCAGTTCGACAGCAACGGACCGATGGTTCTCTCGGTCAACGCGAATCCCGAGCGTCGCGTGCTCACGCTCTATCTCGGTACGTTCTCGGTCAAAGCGCACATGACCATTTCGATGACACCCGGACTCGCTACGTCTTCTCAGATCTTGCAATCCGATCCGGATGAACCAACCCAAGTCCGATGCGTCGTTCACTTTGCGTCGCCCGTCGCCGCCAAGCTCATCATGGCCTACGAAATCGACGAGCATCTCGATGCCGGGGGCGACTACGGCAACATCGCGTTCATTTCCGCTACGCTTGCAGCCGATCCGAACTAGCCTAAAAAAAAGCCGAGTTGCGCGCAGGCTCTAGTTGCCGCGTGATCGTTTGGCGTCGTTCTTCAGGCGGCACTTGCTGCACACGCCGTACATCTCGTGTTTGTGATTGCGGAGCTCGAAGCCGTAACGGCCGGCGATCTCTTCTTGAAGCGCCTCGATGCGCGGCTCTTCGAACTCGACGATGTCCCCGCACTCGACGCAGATCAGATGGTCGTGATGTGTGTCGTCGTCTGCGAGCTCGTAGCGGGTGAGGCCGTCGCCGAACCGACGCTCGAAAGCGACGCCACACTCGGTGAGAAGCTTGAGCGTGCGATAAACGGTCGCGTAACCGATTTTCGGATCTTGCGAGCGCACCTTGGAGAGCAGCTCCTCGATGCTCACGTGGTTCGGAGCTTTGAAAAACGTCTCGACGATCACGCGACGCTGGTCGGTCGAGCGCAGCCCCTTTTTGGACATGTGAGCACTGAGCTGCTCTCGAAAACGATCGAGGCTCGAGGTCGCATGGCGTTCGTCGCGGGGGTTCATCGTCAAGCCATTCAGCGTAAGGGCACTCTCCTCCCCGCGCTAGCCCCGTACGCACTTTTGACCCTTCTTGACCTGGGGCGCCGACGAGGTAGAAGTGAGGAATCCATGGGATCCCATGCTTTTAGTTCAAAACCCGCAAAAAACGAGCTTCATATTGCGCTCGATGCCCTTCGCCACATCGTTCGTGCGTTGCGGCTCTCGTCGAACCACGCGGAAAAATCGCACGACGTGAGCGGCGCGCAGCTGTACGTGCTGCAAACATTGGCCGAGGCGTCGGCGTCGTCGATTGTGGAGCTCGCTTCGCGCACCGTGACTGACCCGAGCTCCGTTTCGGTGGTCGTCAAACGGCTCACCGAAGACGGCTTCGTTGCGCGTCGCCAATCGAAGCGCGACGCACGCCGCGTCGAGCTGGTGCTCACGAGAAAAGGTGAGGCGGTGGCTCGCGCAGCGCCGCGGGTCGCGCAGACGTCGCTCATCGACGCCTTCGCGAGCCTAGCCCCATCGACACGTCGATCGCTTTCGCGTGGTCTCGCCGAGCTCGTGCAAAAAATGGGTGGAGCATCGGAGACGCCAGCTCTCTTTTTCGAAGAGGGCGGCGCGGCCGAAGCTGGATCGAAAAAATCATCGCGCATTTCAGGAACGAGGCATCGTGCGCTTTCGTGACGGATCGCTGGACCGACGCGTCAGTCTGATTTCTCTTCTCGCTGTCGTAGTGGCATTCGCGTCGGGCTTCATCGCCCAATGGCTGATGGCCCTCATCAGGCTCATCACCAACATCTCATTCTTCCATCGCGTCACGTTCGCCGCGGTTTCACCTTCGGAAAATCATCTCGGTCTTTCGGTCATCATCGTGCCGGTCATCGGTGGCGTCATCGTCGGCTTCATGGCGCGCTACGGATCGAAGGCCATTCGCGGTCACGGAATTCCGGAGGC
>JBDTFL010000744.1:0-6687 GCA_039937955.1 Polyangiaceae bacterium
CAGCCAAACAAATGGGACCTGCCGCATAGCCGCCGACGCTGAGCACGATGCGCGGACGAATTTTTCGAATGAGCGAAAGCGCGTGAAAAGTAGCCAAGCTCGCAACGGCAGCACCGCGCGCTGCACGTTTGGCGCCTCCGCCTTTCATAGGCTCCACGTCCAGCAATTCCAGATCGTAGCCGCGCGCGGGAATCACACGCGACTCGAGGCCACGCTCGGTTCCCACGAAAATCACGCGTACGTCCGCGACCGCGGTCAGCGCGTCGGCAATCGCGAGGCCCGGGACCACGTGTCCTCCGGTGCCGCCGCCTGCGATCACGATCGCGTCACGGTCAGTCTTCATGCTTCGAGGCCTTCCGGAAAATCGGGCGGCAGCTCGATAGGTAAGTCTTCAGTTGGCCTCGGAAAATCAACTGCAGTCTGCACTGATTTTTTGACGAATTTAGCCGGTTTTACTGGCGGCGCGTTGGGAGTGGTCGCCTCTTCGGGAGCTGGCGGACCCTGGCGCGAGATGTTGAGCAAGATGCCCGCAGCGGCCGCGTTCACCAAAAGCGACGAGCCTCCGAAGCTGATGAACGGCAGCGAGAGACCTTTGGTGGGGACGATGGCGAGCGCAACCGCGAGGTTCACGAGCGCCTGGACACCGAACATCGCGCTGATTCCGAACGCGAGATAGCTGCCGTAATCGTCGGGCGCACGAAGCGCAGAACGAACGCCGCGCGTGACGAGCAACAAATACGCGGCGCACAAGCAGGCGATGCCGACGAAGCCGAGCTCTTCACCGATGATCGCGGCGACGAAGTCGTTGTGCGCTTCCGGGAGATACAAAGTCTGGAGACCGTGACCGAGCCCGACACCGAACGGCCCGCCGGATCCGAATGCCATGACCGATTGGAAGGGTTGGTACGCGAGATCTTGCTTGTGCTGATCCATGTTCAGCCATGCGAGGTAACGCTCGTAGCGATATTCTTTGAAACGAATCGCCGCTGCGCCGAACGCGCCGCCCAAGATCGAGGCGCCGAGGATGTAACCGACCTTTGCCCCGGCCACGAAAAGGAGTGTGAACGTGAGCAGCAAAAGAACGACGGCAGAGCCAAAATCAGGCTGCTTCATACACAAAACCATGTAGATGCCAGCCACCAAAAGGTGGGGCAAAAAGCCGACGGTAAAGCTCTTCACCTTCTCTGCTTTTTTCGCGAGCGAGTAGGCGAGCCACACCACGAGCGAGAGCTTGGCCATCTCGGCGGGCTGCACGTGAATGGGGCCGAGCGATAGCCAGCGCGTGGCGCCGCCGCCCGAGTGACCGAAACCGACGACGCACATCAGCATCAAAATGCCGACGCCTGCGAGCACCGGATAGGTGAGCTTGTAGAGGCGGTGATAGTCGATGCGGCTCAATCCGAAGAAGACCACCAGCGCCGCGATGGCGTAGCTGACCTGACGTTTCAAGAAGAATTGCGGGTCGTGATACTGCACCGTGGCCTGGACTGCCGACGCGCTGTAGACCATCACGATTCCAAAGCCGATCAGCGCAACGACCACCGCTGCAAGAACGGGATCGATGGCAGCCGCAGCACGTGCAGCATTCGGACGCGCGTCGAGCGGTGCAGCGAGCTCGATGCGCTGGTTCCTCACGTTGGGCGGAAGCGAGTGACGACTGCTTCGCGGGCTGGGCGGTTCACTCGGGATCATTGGGTATTTTTCCGGTGTTTTTATGGCTTTTCTCGATCTCGAGAACCGCGCGTGTGAAGTCGTCGCCACGATGTTTGTAGTCGCGAAACATGTCGAAGCTGGAGCACGCAGGTGAAAGCAACACTGCATCTCCCGCTTTTGCGAGCACGCTGGCAACATTTACGGCTTCTTCCATGGTCGCCGCGCGCCGCACGGCAACGCGATCACCGACGACGTCGGCGATGATGCTCGCTGCTTCACCGATCACGACGACCGCGCGTCCTCGATCCACGAGCGCTTGTGCGAGCGGCTCGTAGCTTCCGCCTTTGTCGCGACCACCGGCGATCAGGACTGCCTTATTTTCGGACAAGCCGCGCAAGGCCGTGACGGATGCACCGACATTCGTGCCCTTCGAGTCGTCGTAATATTTGATGCCGCCGATTTCACCGACGAGCTCCATGCGATGCGGGAGCGCGCGAAACGAGCCAAAAACGCGAGCGATCGTAGCTTGGTCGACGACGCCCTGACCTAGACCGTCCACAACGGCAACCGCCGCAGCGGCATTCAACTTGTTGTGCCCGCCGCGCAATCCGGGAAACTCGGCACTCACGACTTGGTCGGCACCCTTCTGGCCAGCCGACCCGAACGTGACAATGCGAGCTTTGCCGCGCTTGGCTTCGCGCAGACAGATGTCGTCGTTGACGGGGATGATCGCCGCGTCACCTGGCGTTTGCCGCACGAAAAAATTTCCCTTTGCGTGCGCGTACGCGTCGATTCCATCGTAGCGATCAAGATGGTCGGGCGTGACGTTGAGAAGCGCCGCCGCGTTTGGATGAAAGACGTCGATCCGTTCCATCTGGAAGCTGGAGACTTCCAAAACGACGAAATCGAATTCTTCATCGACGTGATTGGCCCACGGTTCGCCGAGATTTCCGCCAGCGAAAACTTTTTTCCCGGCACCCTCGAGCAACGCGGCGACCAATGTCGTCACCGTGCTCTTGCCGTTCGTTCCGCCGATCGCAGCGACGGGACAGGGAAATTTACGGCAAATGAACGATAACTCGACCTCTCCGATGATTTTTACTCCGGTCTTCTCGGCGGCGACGAGCTTCGGAAAATTCGGAACGCCAGGCGAGACGACCACCAGATCGGCTTTCGAAAAGTTGGCGTCGTCCACCGATCCGCCGCGAACTTCTGCACCTTGCGCCATGAGCGCCATCGCTGTGTTACCGAGCGCATCGTTCGATTTTGCGTCCGTGCCGATCACACGCGCGCCGCGGGCAAGGCACAGACGTGCGGCAGCAACGCCGCTCGTTCCGAGCCCCACCACTACGACTTCTTTTCCGCGTAAATCGAACATGTTGCCGAAAACCAAGGCCTCTCTAACGGAGTTTCAAGCTCGAAAGACTCACCAAAGCCAAGAGAACGGAAATGATCCAAAACCGAACAATGATTTTGGGTTCTGGCCACCCCTTCTTTTCGTAATGATGGTGAATGGGCGCCATCAGAAAGATGCGCTTTCCGGTTGCTTTGAAATAGCCAACTTGAATGATGACACTCCCGGCTTCTAGGACGAAGACGCCGCCCAAGATGATCGAGAGCAGCTCGTTCTTCGTGAAGATCGAGCACATACCGAGTCCGCCACCGAGCGCGAGTGAGCCGACGTCGCCCATGAAGACTTGAGCGGGGTACGTGTTGTACCAAAGGAAGCCGATGCCAGCGCCGACCATCGCGCCGCAGTAAACGGAGAGCTCGCCGACGCTCGTGATGCCCGGAATGTCGAGATAGCGCGAGACGACGAAGCGTTGTGCGACGTTGGTAATACCGAACGTGGCGCCCGCCAAATAGGCCCAAATCATGTAGGTTGCGCCGTTGATGATGACGGGACCGATCGCGAGACCGTCCAAACCATCCGTCAAATTTACCGCGTTCGACATCGCGACGACGCCGAGCAGCGCGAGCACGAAATAGACGCCGACCGGCAACCAGATCGGATGTTTTTGAAACGCGACGAATGGAAGTGAGATACGCGCGCGGATCTCCCACCAGTCTTGCGGCACGTGCGCTTGATTGAAATAGACGTACGAAAGAACCGCGCCGCCGATGACGAACTGACCGAGCAATTTGTAACGGCCGGGCACGCCCTTGGAGTTCTTGGCTTTGATCTTCAGGTAGTCGTCGAGATAGCCGATGACGCCATATCCCGCGGTTACCGCGGTTGTTGCCCAGACGAAAATGTTACTGAGGTCGCACCACAAGATGGTTGGAAGCAGTACCGATAACAAGATGAGAGCACCGCCCATCGTCGGAGTACCGGACTTCACCAAATGTGTTTGAGGACCATCCGTACGAATGATCTGACCGATTTGTTTCTTCTGTAATTCGCGAATGAACCAGGGCGACAAAAAGAAGGAGATGAACATCGCCGTCATGGTCGCGGCGATGACGCGAAACGGAACGTAACGAACGACGTTCAGCCAGCCGAGCCAGCTGGCCTCGTGGCGTAACGGAAAAAGAAATTCGAGGATCATGTTTTTTGGAGTCCTCGAGCCCGGATCAGTGCTTCCACGACGACTTCGGACGCGACGCCGCGTGAGCCTTTCACGAGGACGACGTCGCCCGCGCGTACTTCCGAAACAGCTATTTTTGAAGCATTTTCGGCGTTGCTTGCAGATTGCACGGAAACACCGGCGCGAGCGGCGCGTGCAATGGCAACGTCCGCCAAACCCCCGCACGAGATGGCCAGTGCGATTTCGTTGGCCACGATGGCATCACCGATTTCGGCGTGCGCCTCGTCTTCATGCTCACCGAGCTCACGCATTTCGCCGAGCACGACGACCGATCGACGACCTTCGCTCTTCGCGACCTCGCTGAGCGACGCAAGCGCGGCGCGCACGCTGTCGGGGTTCGCGTTGTAGCTGTCGTCGATGACGATCGTGCCGTCAGTGAGCTTCACGATCGAGATACGGCCCGACGGCACGTCCAGCGATGCGAGCGCGCTGGCAATCTTCGCGTCTTCGAGACTTTGGTCGACGAGATTCTCGACGGCAGCAAGGGCAGCGACGAAATCGATCGCCGCGGCCTCGCCGATAAGCGGAAGGTCCACCGTGAATGAGGATGTGTTGCGATCGACCGTAACGCGCGAGCCGCGCGAGCCAAGTGATTCCCGTGCTGCGAGGCGATAGCTGGCTGATGGCGCACGACCGAACGTGACGAGGCGTCCGCGCGACCGCTTCGTCTCCGACATCACGCGTGTATCGTCGGCGTTCGCAATCGCGACACCAGATTCACCAAGTGCCGCAAAAATAGCCCCCTTTTCACGCGCAATATCTTCTGCGCCACCGCCGACGCCGCCGGCGTGCGCAAGTCCGACGTTGGTGATCACCGCGACGTCGGGAGGCGCGATCTCGGTGAGGCGTTCGATTTCTCCGCGCTCGCTCATACCCATTTCGAAAACGGCGTACGCGTCCGTGCTTTCGATCGCGAACGCGACCGCCGGAACGCCAATGCGATTGTTCAAGTTGCCGTAGGTCGCGCGAACACTGCCGACCGTGAGAAGTAGCGACGAACAGAGCTCGCGCGTCGTGGTCTTGCCCGCGCTTCCGGTAATGGCGACGATTTTCCCGCCGCGTTTTTTCCACGCACCGACATGAGCGCCCGCCAAGTCTCCCCACGCGATCAACGTGTCGTCGACCTCGATCACGTCGGCACTTCCGGCATCCGATCGCGCGTAGCCTTTTTGAACGACGACGAGTGTCGCTCCTTTGTTCGCTGCACCATCGACGAACTTGTGACCATCATGTTGCTCGCCCCGCAGCGCGACGAAAATTCCGCCAACCGTGACCGCGCGACTGTCGGTCGTAACGCCTCTATGAAGACGATCGCGCTCGTGATTCGCACTGCTCACGATCGATCCGCGCGTCGCCTTCGCAACGAAATCGGTCGTAAATTCTGCAGTATTTTGACGAATCGCGGTGCTCATCGCAATTCTCCGCGGCGCAACGCCAAGACGCGGCGAGCCTCGATCCGATCGTCGAACGGTCGCTTTTCGTTGCCGACGATTTGATACGGCTCGTGTCCTTTGCCGGAGATCACGATCGCGTCGCCGGGTCGTGCCGCACGAATAGCGACTTCGATGGCTCGCGACCGGTCGAGCTCTTTCGTATAGCTGCCCGCGCTGGGAGTGGCAGCGAATTTCATCCCACCGGATTCGAGACCCGCTGCGACGTCGCCTGCGATCTTTTCGGGATCTTCGGTTCGCGGATTGTCGTTCGTCAGAAATGCGAAGTCAGCGGCACGCGCAACGGCTTCGCCCATGGGCGCGCGTTTGGCGCGGTCGCGGTCGCCGCCGCATCCGAAAACGCAGAGGATGTGACCTTTGCAAATGGCTCGAACGCTCTCGAGCGAGCGCGTCAGTGCGTCGGGCGTGTGGGCGTAATCGACCAACACCGTGACGTCGTCCGCTTCGCTGTCGCATCGTTCGAGGCGCCCCGGCGGACCCGCGGCCGCGGAAATTCCGACGCACGCTTTTTTGAGATCGAGGTCGAGCACTGCGATGACGCCAATCGCGATCGCAATGTTCTCGACATTGTGCGCGCCGAATAGCCTTGATTTCACGTGCATTTCGCCACGTGGCGTTTTGAACGTGGCGTTGATTCCGCGGGCGTCGATGTTGAGCTTGGTCGGCACCACGTCTGCGTCGTCACCGATCTTGGTGCTCACGCGAACGAGCGGTGCATTGGCCTCGTTGGCAACGGCCACTCCGAACGGATTCGAAATATTTGCGACGATGCTTCCCGGTGCGCAGTCATTGAACAACATTTTCTTCGCGGCGCCGTACTCCTCCATCGTGCCGTGGAAATCCAAATGGTCTTGAGTGAAGTTCGTGACAGCCGCGGTTCGAAAGCGCACCGCACGCACGCGACCGAGTGCGAGCGCAATCGAGGAGACTTCCATCGCGACGTACGTGGCGCCGCGCGCGCGCATCTCGGCCATCACGCGCGCGAGCTCGTCGGC
>JBDTFL010000745.1:0-3183 GCA_039937955.1 Polyangiaceae bacterium
CTCAACGGCACCGCATCGGGAGGTGGGTACGAGCTCGCCATCGCGTGCGACGAAATCGTTTTGGCAGACGACGGATCGAGCGCAGTGAGCTTGCCCGAGGCACCGCTGCTCGGCGTTCTTCCCGGTACCGGCGGCCTTACGCGTTTGGTGGACAAACGAAAAGTGCGTCGCGATTTGGCAGACGTCTTCTCGACGATCGCGGAAGGCGTTCGCGGAAAACGATCGGTCGAATGGGGCCTGGTGGACGAAGCACCGCCGCGCGCCAAATTCGCTGAAACCGTAAAAAAACGGCTGGATTCCATGATCGCGCGCTCGAAGCGAAAGGCGCACGCGCCAATGAAGCTCACGCCGCTCGAGCCAAAACGATCCGAGCAAGGTGTAGAATACAAATATGTTTCGCTGGGCATCGATCGCACGACTCGCAAAGCGACGCTCACGATTCGCGGTCCTCGTCCTGCACAAGATGGCGCGCAGCCCAAGACTCCGGCCGACCTCGCGAAGATGGGTTCAGAGGCATGGTGCATTCGCGCGTGGCGCGAGCTCGACGACGCGCTTTTGGATCTGCGCTTCAACGAGCCGCTCATCGGCGTCATCGCATTGCGCACCGAAGGCGACGCCGACGCGGTGCTCGGTTGTGATCGCTTTCTCTCCGAAAACAAAGACGACGGCTTGGTCCGCGAGACCACGTTCCTCATCAAGCGCGTGCTCAAGCGTCTCGACATGACGGCAAAGAGCTTGTTCTCGCTGGTCGAGCCTGGCTCGTGCTTCGCCGGATCGCTGCTCGAGATCGCGCTCGCCTCCGACCGCGTCTACATGAAGGACGAAGACGGCGTTGCACTCCACGTCTCGCCGCTCAACGCTGGCGTGTTTCCGATGGGCAATGGCCTGTCGCGTTTGGAGTCGCGCTTCTTGGCCGACCCGTCGAAAGTATCGCGCGTGCTGGAACAGACCGCTGCCATCGACACACCAAGTGCCGTAAAATTGGGCCTCGTTACGTTTGCGCCTGACGACATCGATTGGGACGACGAAATCCGAATCGCCTTCGAAGAACGCGCCAGCTACTCCCCGGACGCCATGACCGGAATGGAGCAATCACTCCGTTACGGCGGTCCGGAGACGATGGAAACGAAAATCTTCGGTCGCCTCACCGCTTGGCAAAATTGGATCTTCCAGCGTCCCAACGCAGTCGGCGAACGCGGCGCACTCACCCTTTACGGAAAACCGGAACGTCCGGAATTCGATTTTCGGAGAACATAGAGAACGATGCCCGGCTACTTGGTTGATCAGATCGACGGCACTACCGAACGCGGCTCGCTCACCAGCGCGCTCGAAGCAGTTTACTGTCATCTCGCAAAAACGTGGATGACAGCATTTGCTGCGCCACCCAAAGGAGCGGGCGATTGGCGCGCTTGCGCACAGTGGATGCGTGAGCGAAACGACAAAATCGAAGTCGTACGCGCACCGCATATTTCCGGCGGAAAATGGGCGGCAATCGAGATTCTGAACTGCGTCAATCACATCGAGGTTTTGTTGTGTGCCGCGCTCGCTCTCGAAAATGACAAGTGGACGCTGAAGCGTTGCGCACCAACGCAGCAGCACCTCGCTGACAACGAAGAGGGCGTGCCATCCAAAGTCGCCGACCTCGAGGGCAAAGACGACAAAGGCGAAGCCTTCGCTCTCGAGGCGTACGGCGGCGTGGATTACCGAAATAACAGCAAGCTGGCGCTCGACATGAACGCGCTCCGCCAATCGAAAAAAGCGCGACTGCTTCTCGCTGCACACAAGTCCGCGTGGCCGTCGAACCTTCCGAGCATGATGAGCGCATCGTGTGAAAAGCGAAACGGCGGGCCATTCAAGATCGAGGCGGCAGTCGTCACCAAGAAGTGGGAGCAAGATCACGTTCTCGTGATCGAGCTCACGTCGATCACACGTGACAGCTCGCGCCCGAAAGAATTTTCGTGAGATTTTTCACCATGAGGTTGTCATGAGCGACGTCATCAACGACGAAAAAATTCCGAACAACGTCAACCTCGCTAGCGACAAGAAGCTGCAGCGCGCGCTCGAGGCATGGCAGCCGAGCTTCATCAATTGGTGGAAAGAGATGGGTCCGGTCGGCTTCCAGGAAGACGACATTTATTTGCGGACGGCGATTTCGGTCGGCCAAGAGGGCTGGGCGCACTTCGATTACGTGAAGATGCCCGACTACCGTTGGGGCATTTTTCTCGCGGATCCGGTGAAGGATCGCACCATCGGCTTCGGCGACAATTTCGGTCAGCCGGTTTGGCAAGAGGTGCCCGGCGAGCATCGCAATACGCTTCGTCGTTTGATCGTCACGCAGGGAGACACCGAGCCCGCGAGCGTCGAGCAGCAGCGCCTCCTCGGGCAGTCGTGTCCATCCGTGTATGATCTCCGTAATTTATTTCAAGTGAACGTCGAAGAGGGTCGCCACCTGTGGGCGATGGTTTATCTGCTGCAGTCGCACTTCGGACGCGACGGTCGCGAAGAGGCCGAGGCCCTCCTCGAGCGTCGCAGCGGTGACGAAAACAAGCCGCGAATTTTGGGCGCGTTCAACGAGCCGTGCACCGACTGGCTCTCGTTCTTCATGTTCACGTTCTTCACCGACCGCGACGGCAAGTACCAACTCGCCTCGCTGGCGGAGTCGGGCTTCGATCCGCTGTCGCGCGCCTGCCGGTTCATGCTCACGGAGGAAGCCCACCACATGTTCGTGGGCGAGACCGGCATCAGCCGCATCATCCAGCGCACCTGCGAGCTGATGAAGGAGCACAAGACCGATGACGTGCGCAGCCTCGGCGCAATCGACCTGCCGACCATGCAGAAGTACCTCAACTTCCACTTCTCGGTGTCGCTCGACCTGTTCGGCCAGGAAGCCTCCACCAATGCCGCCAACTACTACACGATGGGCGTGAAGGGCCGTTACCTCGAGACGCGCATCGACGACGACCATCTGCTGACCGGAGCCGCCTACGACATCGAGACGGCCGAGGGCGGCCGCATCGTCACCAAGTCGGTACCGGCGCTGAGCGCACTCAACGAGCGGCTGCGCCTCGACTATATCGACGATTGCGCCCGCGGCCTGCTGCGCTGGAACAAGGCGATCGAGAAGGCCGGCATCGCTTTCGAGCTGAAGCTGCCGCACCGCGCCTTCAACCGCCGCATCGGTGG
>JBDTFL010000746.1:0-5022 GCA_039937955.1 Polyangiaceae bacterium
GACGGCGATGAGCCAAATAAAGACGGCGATTCCGACGACTGCGCTCGCGCCGATCAGTGCGAGCACCGGCGCCGGCAACGCACGAAGCGCAACGCGCACCGACGGCCGCGGAATGTACGACTCCAGCGTGTTCGGGTCGGACTCGGCTGGCATTTGCGAAGGGCGGCCACCCGGCGATGTTGCGTACATCGCTGCGCCGGCGACGTCGTCGAACATCATTCCCGGGGGAATCGATTGCGAGACACTGCCGTTTTTTCCGGCGCTCTTGCTCCCGTTCTTGCTCAAAGACGGCGCGCGATCGCTCGAGCGAACCATGGCGGGCAATGCGTTCGTCGCGTCTGGATCCAAGAGCGGACCGCTTTGCTTCGGTGACGGCAGTCGGAGACTGAGCTCTTCGAGATGCGGAACTGCGAGGCCCAAACGATCGACGACGTCCTCGAACGACGAGATGCGTTTCGTTTTGTCGACCTGCAAGCAATCTTGAATGAGCGACCGCAGCGAGTCCGGCATACCCGGCGCGCATTCGTCGATATTTTTCGGTGATTTCGTCGCGATGGCGACGATGAGCGCGTTGAAATTCGGTGCGTCGAAACAGCGATAGCCGGCGAGCGCTTCGAACAGCATCGATCCGAACGCAAAAATGTCGGTTCGATTGTCGATGTCGGATTCGCCCTTTGCTTGCTCGGGGCTCATGTACATCGGCGAGCCGAGCACGGTTCCGGCGATGGTCAGGTGGGCTTGGTTTTCTTCCTCCAAGAATTTGCTGACGCCGAAATCCAGGAGCTTCGGCACCGCGATGCCGTGACGATCTTTGTGCAGGAAAATATTGGTCGGCTTCAGATCGCGATGGATGACGTTCGAGCGATGCGCGGCCGCAAGTGCGCGCCCCACGTCCAGCATGATCACCGAAAACTCATAGACGGTCATCGGCGGGTTCTGCCGTTTGAGCGCCGTCTCGAGCGAAACGCCCGAGAGAATTTCCATGACCATGAAGAGCGAGCCGTCTTCGGCCTGTCCGACGTCCATCACCTCGATGATGTTCGGATGATTGATTCGTGCCGAAGCCTTCGCCTCCAACAGAAACCGACGAGCGGCTTCTGGCGTGCGCGCCATCGCAGGAAGCATCACTTTGATCGCGTGCTCACGCTCGGTGAACATGTTGGTCGCCGACCAGACAGACGCCATCCCCCCGGTCCCCAGGAGTTGATTCAGGCGGTATTTGCCCGCAATTGTCTGCCCCGATTCCATCGGCAAAGGTAGCTCTTCGGGCTGAGACGGTCGTCGGCCGCTCGCTCGTCGCTCCCTTCCTACTCCGATGCCTGATTCAACGCCATACACTTGCATACATCCTTTTCGCTACACGTTCGGCACCCTGGTTGGAGTGGGGCGCTCGAGAGCAACCGCACATTCCAGAGGCAATCAACAACTCACCACACCCACCCAGCACGGGCAAAAAACTGCCGCGCGCTCCATTCTGATCTCGAAGCCCGTGTGGATGAGCCGAGATCAGAATCGCCCTCATTAGCTCACTGTCATTCCCCCGTCGATAACAAGTGTATGTCCCGTGACATACGAAGAGGCGTCACTCGCCAGATAAACCGCGCCACCTGCGATTTCTTCCGGCACCCCAGGACGACCGAGCGGCGTGCGCTCGTTCACCTTCGCGAGCAGCTCTGGATTTTGGAGAACGGCGCCAGCGAATTTCGTCTCGACAAAGCCTGGCGCGATCGCGTTCACGCGGATCTTCGACCCAGCGAGCTCGACGGCGAGCGTCTTGGTCATCGATAAAATGGCTGCTTTTGTCATTCCATAAACGCCTTGCAGCGGTGAGCCGAGGAGACCGGCGACACTTGCAATATGGATGATCGAGCCCGGTGCGCTGCGCCCGGCGAGATGCCGAACCACCGCGCGGGTCATGTAGAAGTAACCTTTAACATTCACCTCGAACGTCTTGTCCCAAGCCGGCATTTCGATTCCGAGCATCGGGCCGAAGTAGGGATTCGCCGCGGCGTTGTTCACGAGGATGTCCACCTTGCCGAACTTCTCGACGGCGGAAGAAACGAGCCGCTCGCAATCTTCTTCTTTGCCAGTGTGAGCAGCGACCGCGTGCGCGTTCCCTTCTAAAGAGGAGGCGACGGCTTCGAGGCCCTCGATCTTGCGAGCAGCGACGACGACCTTCGCGCCTTCAGCGACGAATGCGCGCGCGATCGCTTCGCCGATGCCGCGGCTAGCGCCCGTCACGATCGCAACCTTGCCTTGAAGGCTCATCCTGCTAACTCCGTGGTGCCCATTGAGGCGCAGTCTCTAGCACGTTGCACACATTGTGCGAGGATTTTTATGGGCCATTTTTCCGGAGAATTTGCATGTATTTGAAAATAAGATCTGGGCGCGGGTTCAGTGCAGGCTCCTTCGCGGTTTGTGTAACGCTCGGAGGGCTCGTTTTGGCCCTGGCATGCGGCGGAACCGCCAACGACACGCTCGGCAGCTCGGATGGCGGGTTGGTCGGTGACGTCTCGAACGAAACCGGACAAGACTCCGGCCCATCGGCTCATGAAGCTGGAACCGACAGCGGTCCGCCCATCGTGAAAATTGGTGGTCGCAACTTCGTCGCCCGAAAGCTTTATCTCGGTGACACGGATCGCAGCGGAGTCAGCGGCGTCACGGCTTGGAAAGCGTACGGCGCGAACGTCGACGGGAAGGTGACGACCGCCGCCTCGTCGGACGTTTGCACACTGCAGCCGGGCGCGGCGAAATCTGCGCAAGCCGACGGCAACGACGGCAGCGACAACTCGTTCGGCGAAAACATCCTTCCGACCATTTTGAACGTATTCGGGGCAAAGTTTTCGACCCAGCTCAACGCCGGCATCGAAGGCGGCGGTTCGACGTTCATGCTGGATTTGACCGGCTTGACCGACGACACCGCCCAGACGCTGTCGCCAGTGAGCGCACAGCTTTTCAGCGGCGCGTCAATTGGAACGCCGACGTGGAACGCGACGAGCGGCGAATGGGGTGCGTACAAAAGCTCACTCGTTGGCGGGTCGCTGTCGTCCGGCGCAATCACCAAATTTCCGACCGCATCGATCAGCGCGGGGACGTGGACGACCGGCACCAGCGGAGATCTTCCATTCAACATCTCGCTCGGAACCGCGACGCTCGCGCTCGTGGTTCATCACGCTGTCATCTCGTTCGCACATTCGTCGGCAAATTCAGCCACGTTGGGCAATGTTTCGGGCGTGCTCACCACCGACGAGTTCATCACCGCCTTCAAAAAAATCGCCGGCAATCTGAGCATCGAGCTTTGCAGCGGCTCGACCTTCGACAGCATTGTGGCGCAATTTCGCGAGGCGTCCGACATCCTCGCAGACGGCACGAACACGACGGGCGTCACGTGTGACGGCATTTCCATTGGCTTCGGATTCGACGCCACCGAAACGCTGCCGCCTGATGTGGCGCTCGGCGATCCGTCGTCGCCCGATTTGTGCGAGTGACCGGTCAGGGAGGGATCAGGTTTTTTTGCGAGTCGCTTTACCGGAGGGCTTCCACACGGAGATCACGCCGGTCATGAGCGCATGAATTCCGGGAACGAGATGCGGCCGTAAAATTTCGAGCACGATCTGCGCGCCTTGTCGCACCTGCTCGACGCCGACTTTCTCGCCGGAGATTTCGGCATAGCCGAGCCAGTTGAGACTGAAGACCCAACACGCGTCGACGAGACGAGCGCGCGCTTCATCGCCCGGATCTTTCATCATTTGCGAGTCACACAAACGCGCGAGCGCATGCTCGACCTCACCTCGCCGACGCTCCGCGATTTTTTTGTAGCGCGTGCGTAGCGTATCGTCGGCGTACAAAAGGCTCGGTAATTCTCGAGCGAAGAACGAGTAGCGCTCGAAGAGGCGCAAGTTGCCCTCGAGCAATTTCGCGACGTCGATACCTGCTGGACCGAACGGCTGCTCCCACAATTCGTCGGCTTCGTCGTTCATCACATCGAACGCGGCCCGGATGAGATCTTCTTTGTTTCGGTAGTGATAATAGAGATTGCCCGGCGACATCCCGAGCTCGGCGGCGACGTGATTGGTCGTGACCGCGCCGCTGCCGCGCTCGTTGAAGAGGCGAATCGCCATCGCGACCACGCGATCTTTGGTGGAAGGCTCGTCGACGGAATTCTCGGGCGAGCTGATGGCAGTCCCCGTCTTTTTTGATGGTGCCATTGACCGTTACTCCAGAATTAGAGTAAAAGCTCTAACACGAAATCCAGCGGAAAAATCGGCCTCTCGTGAGGCCGCTGGATTGGGATTTGTCAGAGAAGAGAAAGAGGAGATCACCATGCGACATGTTTTCGTCGGTTCGCTCGTGGCTGTCTGTATCGCGGCATGCGGCGCAAACGCGTCGCACGATTTCGACTCTTCGAACGGGAATGGGTCCGGCGCTTTGGGCGACGGGGGCTCCGGCGGAACGCTCACGGGCGGAGGCGAGGGGGGCACGCCCGCCAAGGTAGGGGATCTTGCCGGCAAAGTGTTTGCGCCCGAAGGGACCATCCCGATTTCCGGCGCGCTCATTTATCTGACGACCGGTTCGCCTGCGCCCATTCCCGACGGCACGTATTGCGACAAGTGCACGACCATCGATGCGAACACGCCGTTCACGTATTCCAACACCGACGGTTCGTTCGATCTGCCCGCGTACGTCACGGGCGCGCAGCAGCTCGTTGTGCAAAAGGGCGCGTTTCGTCGCATTCGGTCAGTCACCGTGAGCAGCGGATCGCAGACCGTCGATCCTGCCATGACGACGTTGCCCGGAAAAACCGACGCTTCGCTCGGCGACAATATTCCGAAGATGGCGGTCGTTGCAGGCGCGTGGGATCACATCGAGGTCACGCTGGAAAAGCTCGGCCTCGGCAAGCTCACGGGCAGCGGCGGATTCGACAAATCGAGCGCGCCGTTCGACTATTACGAAAATTCGCTGAGCTCCTCGAATCCGTACAGCCCGCGAAAGCTCATCACGGACGCGGCGACCATCGGCCAA
>JBDTFL010000747.1:0-6004 GCA_039937955.1 Polyangiaceae bacterium
GCGATGAAGACGGGCACCGACGCAGGCGCTCCGAAGCCGCACGCCCCGACGACGGCAACCTCCGACGCGGGGGCCACGCACTGAAATGAATTTGTCGTCGCGCTCGTTGATTCGCTTCGCCAAGAAGCTCATCGCCTCCTTCGTTCTCGGGTCGGCGTTGGGAGTCGTGGCGATGATGAACGAGCCGACGGCGTTTGCGCACGATGATGCTCCCGCCCAAAAACAAACGGAGGCACAAGGCGCAATCCCCGCGCAAATGCAGCATGTCGGGGTGAACGAGCATCTCGATGCGCCCATCCCGCTCGAGGCCCACTTCAAAGATCAAGACGGCCAAAACGTCGTCATGGGCGATTACTTCGGCAAAAAGCCGATCGCGCTGATCCTCGCGTACCACACGTGTCCGGTGCTCTGCGGGATGATTCAGCACGCCGCAGCAACGTCGTTCAAAGAGCTCGCCGACAACAAAGGTTGGGTCGTCGGAAAACAATTCGATGTCGTGGTTCTCAGCATCGACCCGACCGACACGCCCGAGGTCGCCAAGAAAAAGAAAGACGAGATCGTCGCGGCTTACGGTCATCCGGAAAGCGCGAACGGATTTCATTATCTCGTCGGTGAAAAAGCAGAAATCGACCGCGTCGCCAACGCTGTCGGCTTCGAATACCAGTACGACGAAGCGCAAAAACAGTACGCGCATCCAGCGGTGCTCATGCTCGTGAAACCGGGCGGAGAGATGGCTCGCTATCTCTACGGTCTCGCGTTCGAGTCGCAGGATCTGAAGTTCGGATTGCTCGAGGCCTCGGAAGGTCGCTCGATCTCGACCGTCGATCGCGTAATCCTCTACTGCTACCACTACGACCCGCACACCGGAAAATACGCTGTCGTCGCAGCGCGCGTGATGCAAATCGGCGCGGGATTCTCGGCAGTAGCGCTCGGCCTTTTCCTCTTCGCCATGTGGCGACTCGAGAGAAGGCGGACGCGCGATACTTTGAAAGAAGAACGCAGCAAGCCGATCGCTAATCGACCGGCCTCGCCCAAACAGGCCACGGAGACGCCTTGATCAACATCCGCCCCGACAATTTCCAGCTCCCCGACGCCTTGTCGACCGACGCCGCACGCGTCGACGATCTCTATATGGGCGTCTACTACTTCAGCGTTGTGTTCACCGTCGCCATCACGGTGACGATGCTCTACTTCGTTTGGAAGTATCGCCGTCGTCCGGGCATCAAAGCCGAGCCGGTCACCCACAACACGACGCTCGAGGTCACGTGGACGGTCTTGCCGATCTTCTTCGTCATGGTGCTCTTCCACCTCGGGTTCAAGGAATACGCACACGAGGCCGTCGCCGCTGAAAACGCGATTGAAATCGGCGTGCGCGGTCAGCAGTGGAGCTGGACCTTCACGTACCCGAATGGAAAGCAGGACGCGTCCGAGCTCACGATCCCGGTCAATCAGCCGGTCAAATTCATCATCAGCTCACAGGACGTCATCCACAGCTTCTACGTCCCTGGCGCGCGTCTCAAAAAGGACGCCGTCCCGGGCATGTACTCGTCGATCTCGTTCACGCCCAACACCATCGGCGACATGCAGATCTTCTGCGCCGAATACTGCGGCAAAGATCACTCGGGCATGCTCGCGAAAATCCACGTCGTCGCGCAAAAAGACTACGACGCCTTCTTGAAGAAGGGCGACCGCCTGGACGGCGAGCCGCTCGACGCTTATGGCGCGCGTCTCTACAAGAAGAACGCCTGTTACACGTGCCACACCATCGACGGCTCCAAAGGAAACGGGCCGACGTGGAAGGGCATTTGGGGTCGGCACGAGGACATTCAAGGCGGCGAAGGCATCACCGTCGACGAGAACTACGTTCACGAATCCATTCTCAAGCCGCAAGCAAAGATCGTCGCCGGATTCACCAACGTTCAGATGCCGCCGTTCACGCTGAACGACGATCAGATCTCGGCCATCATCGCCTACATGAAGACGCTCAAGTAATTCGAGCTAGCCTTCACAATTTCCCGTAATTTTAGCCACGATAATCTGGACGCGACCAAGCCAGGTCGCTACCCGCAGCAAGATTCAAAGAGGACATCATGGGAGCCGCAACGACAGCACACGCGCCGAGCGCGAGTCACGACACGCCCGATCCGAACGAGAACTATCTCACGGTCACGAAAGGCGTTTGGAGCTGGCTGGCCACGCTGGATCACAAGCGGATCGGGATCATGTATTTGGTCCTCGTCCTCGCTGCGTTTTTGACGGGCGGAATTTTCGCGCTCATCGTGCGGCTCGAGCTCTTCACGCGCGGGCAGACCATCATCGACGCGGAAATGTACAACCGCATGTTCACGCTGCACGGCGTGGTCATGGTGTTCCTCTTCATCATCCCGTCGATCCCCGCGGCGCTCGGCAACTTCATCTTGCCGATCCAGCTGGGCGCAAAAGACGTCGCGTTCCCGCGTTTGAATTTGATGTCGCTCTACATCTACGCGTTCGGTGCGTGCTTCGCGCTCTACAGCATGGTCAGCGGCGCGGTCGACACCGGCTGGACCTTTTACACGCCGTACTCGACGACCACGCACTCCGCGGTCATCCCGATGATCTTGGGCGCCTTCATCATGGGTTTCTCGTCGATCCTCACCGGCGTGAATTTCCTCGCGACCGTGCACAAGATGCGCGCGCCTGGTTTGACCTGGACGCGTCTTCCCCTGTTTATTTGGGCACTTTACGCGACCAGCATCATCCAGATTTTGGCGACGCCGGTTCTCGCGATCACGCTGCTTCTGCTCACTGCAGAACGCACGCTCGGCATCGGCATTTTCGATCCGAAGCTCGGCGGCGACCCCGTCCTCTTCCAGCACTTCTTCTGGTTCTACTCACACCCCGCCGTCTACATCATGATCGTGCCGGGCATGGGCATCGTCAACGAGCTGCTCTCGACGTTCAGCCATCGCGCGATCTACGGGTACATGTTCGTCGCGATGAGCTCACTCGCGCTCGCCATTCTCGGCTTTCTCGTTTGGGGTCACCACCTCTTCGTGAGTGGCGAGAGCGAGTACTCGATGATGGTGTTCTCGGCGCTCACGTTTTTGGTGGCCATCCCATCCGGCGTCAAGGTCTTCAGTTGGATCGCAACGCTTTATAAAGGCTCGATCAGCCTCAAATCACCGATGCTTTACGCGCTCGCCTTCATCTTCCAATTCACGATTGGCGGACTCACCGGCGTGTTCCTCGGCATGCTCGCGATCGACGTGCACCTCCACGACACGTACTTCGTCGTCGCGCACTTCCACTACGTCATGGTCGGCGGCACCGTCTTCGCGTTCGTCGGTGGCCTGCACTACTGGTGGCCGAAGATCACCGGCAAGCTCTACAACGAGACGCTCGCGAAGGTCGCGTTCTTCCTCGTATTCATCGGCTTCAACATCACGTTCGGCACCCAGTTCATCATGGGCTCGCGTGGCATGCCGCGTCGCTACTACGACTACTTGCCGGAGTTCGAAATCTTCCACCAGATCTCCACGGTCGGCTCGTGGATCATCGGGCTCGGATTCTTGACGGCGCTCGCATGCTTCATTCAGTCGCTGATGAGCGGCGCGAAATCACCGCGAAATCCCTGGAATTCAGCGGCTCTCGAGTGGCAAACGCCGACGCCACCGCCCCTCGCGAATTTCGTGAAGGTGCCCGTCATCACGCGCGGCCCGTACGACTACCACTTGGCGACCGAGCAAGAGCTCTCGTCCGATGATTGATATGTCAATGAAAAGTCGAACAACTATCTCGCGCAGGCGTCAGAGCCAAGCTACGCGCAGGCGTCCAAAATGAATAACGGAGCACGATCGTGAGCACCGAAGCAGCGACCGAAGTTGCGAGCAGCGAGCACGGCGATGGCGCTGGGCACGATGATCACGCGCACGCGCATCCGAAATTCCTCGCACACCATTTCGACACTCCGCTTCAGCAGTTCGAAACGGCGAAGCTCGGCATGTGGGCATTCCTCGCGCAGGAGCTCCTCTTTTTCAGCGGGCTCTTCGTCGCGTACGGAATTTACCGCAGCTGGTACCCTGAAACGTTCGCGGTGTGCTCGCATCTCTTGAGCCGACCGATGGGCGGCGGCAACACGATCGTCCTTCTCTTCAGCAGCTGGACGGCAGCAATGGCGGTTCGCGCGGCGCAGCTCGGCCAGAAGAAGAACACGTCGCGATTCTTGCTCGTCACGATCTTCTGCGCGTTCATCTTCCTCTTCATCAAATATCTCGAGTGGGGCCACAAATTCCACGAAGGGCTGCTGCCGGGTCACTACTTCGGGCATCAGTACGGCGGATTTTTCGGTGCTATCCCGGCCGACGCTGAAGTGCCTGATTTGCCGGCAAAAGCGCATATTTTCTTTGGTATCTATTTCATCATGACCGGCGTGCATGCACTGCACGTCATCGTCGGCATCGGCGTCCTCATCTGGATCTGGCGGCGCAACGAGCGCGGTGATTTCAGCAAAGAGTATTTCACGGCGGTCGATCTCGCGGCGCTCTACTGGCACCTCGTCGACTTGATCTGGATCTACTTGTTCCCCCTCCTCTACTTGATCGATTGAGTCGAGCTACGCGCAGGCGTCTAGAAAGCCCCACCAATGAGCGAAATCGTTTCGACCAATCAAGCAGAGATTCACGAGCACCCCGACGACGGCGCAGTACACGCGCACATCTCGCCGTGGCAGTTCTACGTGAAGATTTTTCTGGGGCTCGTCTGCTTGACGCTCCTCACCATCGGCGTTGCGTACATCCATCTGGGCAAGCTGAATTTGATCGTGGCGATCGTTATCGCAACCCTCAAAGCGTCGCTGGTCGTCACGTTCTTCATGCACTTGAAGTACGACAACAAATTCAACGCGCTGATGTTCTTGAGCGCGCTCCTCTTCATCGGCATCTTCTTCGCGTACACGATGAACGACACCGATCACCGCGGACAGATCGACAGCGCGCAAGGCACCGAGCGTTACTCGGGCAACGGCAAGATGGCGCCTGGTGGCGAGCAGCCGCTCGAGCACGAAGATGACTCGAAGATGCCGATGCACCGCACGGTGGGCGGCAGCGAAACGAAGTAGGGCACGATCACGCCGTTTCGGTTGTGCGGTATGAGCGAACCGTTCTTTGTTGTCCGCTTTGAAGCGCTAGCTAATCGATCGCTATTCCAAGCTGTTTGCGCAGCCGCGCAGCGCGATCGCTCGTGACGAAGATCAGCAGGTCGTCCATTTTTTCGTCGAGATGATCTTTGTCCTCGAGCGCGAGAACGTTGTGCGCCGCCCGCAAATCATTCGCGAGTAGCACACCGGCACGCGCCGCCGTTTTGTGAACGGAGCTCGCCCAACGATGCAGGTTGGTGCGACCGCCCTCTTCGACGAAGCGCAAGAAATGACCGCGCAGCTTGTCGATCGATGACGGCTCCAAAATCGGCTCGATGGCTTTCGCGATCGGCACCACGATCTGTTTCACCTGCGCGTTGAGCGGCAATCCTGGATTTCCGATGGAGAGCGCGGCCAAGAAAATTTCTTCGAGGTCTGCGATCTGCGGAACCAGGAGGCGCACGAAATGCTCGGGCCGGTGATAAGCGAGATGCTTACCCGCCAAGAACGCGAGCTCCGCCGTGCTGCGTCCCGACAGCGCGAGCGCGCCGAGCTTCGCCATCGGCTGCACGCCCGGGACCATGTCGACAGTCGCGTTGAACTCCGGATCGACATAAAGCTGCGGCGACTGCATTCCCAAGATCGACGCTGCCCAACTGAAACAGCGCACCGCTTGAATGGTGGACACTGCCGGGTCTTGCTTCTTGGTCGGGTCCACCTTCGGCATCGCTTTGTCGCGACGCAGCGCCGACAAACGCCCGAGCAAAACCGCCGGCACGACGACCGAAAAAATTTCTCCGGTGAGCGGCTCTTCTTCCGGATGAAAAAGCAAACGTGACCATGCTTCACCGGTGAGCGAGCTCTTCGGCGAAATCAGCGCGCCGCCCT
>JBDTFL010000748.1:0-3257 GCA_039937955.1 Polyangiaceae bacterium
GCCCGACCTGAAATGAACGACCCCTCCCCGAAGGCGCCGGCGCCTACGACGATGCGTCCGGGCAAGGGCTACGTGCTGCGTTTCATCAGCGGCAAGTACCAGGGCGGAGAATTTCCGATCGTCCCCGAGAAGCAGATCATCGTCGGTCGCTCCAGCGATCTCGACATGGTTCTCGTCGAGGACATGGTCTCGCGCAAGCACGCGCGCATCCAGATGCAGTCGGATCAGATTTGGATCGAAGACCTCGGCTCCACGAACGGCACGTTCGTCAACGGCGAGAAGATCAAGCGCGCTCGGTTGAAGGAGGGCGATCGCGTCCTCATCGGAACCAGCATCTTGAAGTTGATCGCCGCCGACGGATCACGCGAAAGCACCACCGACGCCAAGCGCGAGCTCGAATACGTCGCTGCGCAACGTCGCACCAGCTCCGCGCGCACGATGAGCGGCAGCATCGACGAAGTTCCGCTCCCCGACTTGCTCCAGCTCTTCGGAACCTCGAAGAAGACCGGCGTGCTCGTCATCCGCACCGAAGAAGACGTCGGCAAGATCTACATGCGCAAGGGAAACATTTTCCATGCGGTGATCAACGATTTGGACGACGTCCCCGCCATGAAGAGCATCTTCCGGATGCTCACTTGGCAAAAGGGCGTGTTCGATCTCGATCCGCCGGAAGACCGAGAATTCCCGAACGAAATCGATGTCAGCGTTCAGGAAATTTTGATGGAGGGGATTCGTCAGCTCGACGAGTTCAACGAAATTCGCGAGAGCTTGCCGAGCCTCAACTCACGACTCGTGATGATGAGCCCGGTGAATCCGCCGATGCGCGATCTGAAAGCCGAAGAGCTCGACGTTCTGCAGCTCGCGCACAACTACGGGCATCTCGAGACGGTTTTGAACAAGAGCCAAGCGACGGATCTCGAAACGGTGCAGATCATTTTGAAGCTTCTGAAGAGCGGTTATCTCCGAGCGGAGTAGATCCTGGACGCCTCCGCGCAGCTCGGCTCGTGATGCCGGAAACGCCCGTCGTCGTCATCACCGGCGCGTCGATGGGAATCGGCCGAGCCCTCGCACTTCGTTGGGCAGCGGACGGCGCGCGCATCGTGATTCAAGCGCGCGATCGCGTCGCGCTCGAAAAAGTCGCGCGTGAGGTGATGAGCGCTGGCGGCGCATGCGTCGCAGAAGCGGGCGATGCAACGAACTCCGAAGATTGCGCGCGGCTCATCGAGCGAGCCAAAAAAGAATTCGGCCGCATCGACATTCTCGTCAACAACGCAGGCCGCGGATATTACGCAGACGTGCGCGAGATCGATCTCGGTGAGCTCGCGGATCTCTTTGCGCTCAACGTGATCGCACCACTCAGGCTCACGCAGCTCGCATTGGACGAGCTCGAAAAATCGAAAGGCGTCGTGGTGATGATGTCGTCAATCGCCGGCGTCGCTGCCGTTCCGAAAATGGGTGCATATGCGGCGTCCAAGTTCGCGCTCGAAGGTTTGTCGATGGCGATGCGCACCGAGCTCATCGAAAAAAATGTTGCTGTCGTCGTCGTGCGACCTGGTCCAGTCGACACGCCGTTTCGTGAACACTCGATCGCCAAAGGTGTGGAAGCAGGTGTTCGTCCGAGCGGATCGAAAGCTCAGACCGCCGAAGCCGTCGCGGAAATGGTGGTGCGTGCAGTGCGTTCGCGATCGAGCGTGTTGGAAACGAGCCTCTTCGTGAACGTGGGGTCGTTCGCTTCTCGGGTTTTGCCGCCTATTTTCCGTATGGCGACGGCACGCATGACGAAGCGGAAAGATTAGGTGCACTTGAACGGGATAACTTCGAGCACCGTCCAGTCGATGGATCGGTCATCGGCACGGTTTCACACATCAACCAACCGTGGGGAATTGCGCTCGATGGTCCAACGGCATTCCTCACCGTCAGAGATCAGGACGGCGCGCCTAGCGCGCTCGGCAACATCGACTCGTTTCAGCGCGACGGCTCGGTGACCGTCACGCTGACCGGCAGCGAGTCCACTCCGTATTTTCTCACGGTGGACGCGACCAACATCTACTGGACCGATGAAGGAACCTCGCCCAACTATCTGAACGGCGCCGTGCGACGCATGAGCAAGACTGGTGGTCCACCGATCTCCATCGCGATCGCACAAGGCCAACCTCATGGAATCGCGGTCGATGACAAATATGTGTACTGGGTAAACTACGATTCCGGCGAAGTCCGACGCGCACTAAAGCCCTAAAAATCAGGGCTTTTGGCGTGTTTCACGGGCTTGCAGCGTCGTCGTCCGCGGCGCCCTCTTCTTCGAGGACTGCACCGTGGCACTTCTTGAATTTCTGACCGCTGCCGCACGGGCACGGATCATTGCGACCGATCTTCGGGCCGCTGCGTGCGGGCGGTTGAACGACGCGCGCTTGTTGCTGCTGAGCACGACGTGCGGTGGGCGGCTGTGAAGGCGCGTTCGAATTTCCGGTTTCCGGATCTTCGTCTGCGACCTCCGAGCCGTGACGCAATTGCATCGCAGCGAGCTGCGCTTCGTGGCGCGCGAGATCTTGCGCCTCCAGCTGTGCGACGTCCGTCTCTTTGCGGACCTGCGTTTTCATGAGCTTGGTGGCGACGCTGGAGTTCACCACGGCGACCATGTTCACGAAAATGTCGTAGCCCTCTTTTTTGTATTCCTGTTTCGGGTCGAGCTGACCGTAACCGCGCAGACCGATGCCGTCGCGGAGGTGCTCCATGTTGGTGAGGTGCTCGACCCATTCGCGATCGATCTCCTCGAGATAAATATGGCGGAAAAGCCGTAAAAACAGCTCCGTACCGCATTCTTTCTCTTTGGTTTCGATCGCCGCGAGCGCTTGCTTGTAGAGCTCGTGCGCGATGTCGCCGTGATCCATCAAGTGATCGACCTTCGCCGGTTTGACGCCGAAGCATTCGCGGAAGCCGTCGGCGACGTCGTCCCATTTCCAATCTTCGGGCGGGACATTCATCGGGCAGCTCTCTTCGACGATCGCGCTGACGATGCCGTCCGCGAGATCCAAGAGACGCTCGCGTTGCTCGGTGAGCGAGCGCGGAATCTCGTCGAGCAAGCGCTCGTAGATCTTCTTCGGGTTCTTGGCTTCGCTCTCTTTGAAGTCGAAGCGGTAGCCGTAATATTGGTAGATATCGATTCGCATCTGGTCGATGGCGAAGATCTCTTTCACGTCGTCGACCGACTCCGGACGCGAAACCGGTTTCAGCGGCTCGCCCGACTCACGCGCTGCAGC
>JBDTFL010000749.1:0-6602 GCA_039937955.1 Polyangiaceae bacterium
GCGAAAAGGGCGTCACGGTGCAAATGCTCGCGCACAAATTCGCGCACGCGGGCCTGGCGGTCGACGGGGTGCACAAATACGGCGAAGGCGCCGAGGCGTGTGTTCTCGCGCAAGTCGTTTCGACGAGACCGCATCCGAGCCGCGGGCAATTGAATCTCGTCACGGTTGATGTCGGCGGCGGCAAAACCCAAGAAGTGGTTTGCGGCGCACCGAATGTTCCGGATGCGGGTTGGCTCGTCGTGCTCGCACCACTCGGCGCGTATTTGCCGGCGAAGAAAATGAAGATCGAGCCGCGCGCTATCGGCGGCGTCACCAGCGAAGGCATGCTCTGCAGCGAATCGGAGCTCGGCCTCACCGAAGACGGCGAAGGCATTTTGGTTTTCGAGCCTGGTTTCGCCAAAGCGGGAACCAAATTCGTCGATGCGATTCCTGGCGCCAGCGACACCATTTTCGAATTGGATCTCACGCCGAATAGGCCCGACGCGCTTGGGCACATTGGTCTGGCGCGAGAAGCCGCAGCGCTTTTCGAAATCGATTGGAAGCCGAATTCAGCCGCAAAATCGATCTTCGGGAAAGACGGCGTCGAGGTCGTGACCGTCGAAATCAAAGATGCGGCGCGTTGCGCGCATTACGGCGCGGCGCTCGTTCGTAATGTGAAGATTGCGCCGTCACCGCTCGCGATTCGTTATCGGCTCGCGTCGCTCGGCGTCCGCTCGATCTCCAACATCGTCGACGTCACCAACATCGCGATGCTGCTTTCCGGACATCCGATGCACGCGTTCGATCTCTCGCACGTGCGCGGCGGAAAGATCGTCGTGCGTCGTGCAACCGCCGGCGAAAAATTCAAAACGCTCGACAACGTCGAACGCGCGCTCGACGTAGATGATTTGGTGATCGCAGACGGCGAAGGTGCCGTTGCATTGGCCGGAGTCATGGGCGGCGCGAACAGCGAAATCGGTAACGACACGAAAGACGTTTTGTTCGAGTGCGCATACTTCGATCCGCGCGGCGTTCGTCGTGCATCGCGCAGACACGGCCTCCACACCGAGTCGAGTCACCGCTTCGAACGCGGCGTCGACGCGAGCGACACGGAGAGCGTGCTCGCAGATGCCGTCAAAATCACGCTCGATCTCGCTGGCGGAAAAGCCGACGGTTGGAAAATTTCAAGTGCACGAAACATCGACAAAACAAGCGTAAAATTGCGCCATCAAAAATTGGTCGCGCTCGCGGGCGTTGAAATATCCATGACGCAAGCGAAGGAGGTGTTGGTGCGTTTGGGCTTCGATGTTCCCAGATCGGACGCGACCTCGCTCGAGGCCATTGTGCCGCTGCATCGCCCCGACGTGCTCCGCGAGGTCGACCTGATCGACGAGGTCACACGCGTTCGCGGGCTCGACAAAATCGGGGAGGAGCTCCCGCCCATTCGCTCCACCCGCGGATCCAAATCGCACGAGACCCGCGAAGATCTTCTGCGTCGCGCACGCGCCGCGGCCGTCGCGCTCGGCTTGTCGGAGGCGTACCCGCTCAACTTCGTCGACCCACACGCCCACGAAATTTTCGGAGCACCAGCGCCGTCGGTCATCATCAAGAATCCATTGTCCGAGCTGCAGAGCGTGATGCGCACGTCGCTGCTTCCCGGTTTGTCCGGCGCGGTCGCGCGTGCTGCAAAACACGGTGAGAAAAATTCGCGCATATTCGCGATTGGGCCTATTTTTCTGGGTGATCCGAACGCGAAGGCGCGAGTGCTTCCCGAAGAGCGCGTCGTGCTCGCCGCGATTTTGTCGGGCGACCGACCGGCGTATTTGTCGAGGCCAGAAGGGGTCGACACCTGGGACGCAAAAGGCATCGCGCTCGGTTTCGTCGAGCGCTTCTCGCGCGCAAACGCCGAGGTAAAACGATTCGCAGCGAACGAGGCGCCGAAACATTTGCATCCGCGTGGTGCCGCTGGCGTCGTCGTGAATGGAAAACTGGTCGGCACGTTCGGCCCGCTTCATCCTGACGTGATCGACGCTCTCGAATTGCCGTCGCCGTGTGTGGTCGCCGAAATCGATGTCGCGGTCCTCGTCGAAATCGGCTCGAAAATAAGCTCATTCGTACCATTCTCACGATTTCCCGCAGCCACTCGCGACGTTGCATTGGTCGTGGCCGACGCGGTCCATGCAGGTGACGTTGAAAGCGTTTTGCGCGAAGCCGCAGGTGCTCTCGCCGAACGCGTGGAGCTGTTCGATCGCTTCGTTGGCGGCGCGATTCCCGCCGGACACTCGTCGCTCGCGTTCCACGTCGTCTATCGCTCACGCGAGAAGACGCTCACGGACGTCGAGGTCGACGCCCAACACGCCAAAGTCGTCGAAGCCGCGAAGGCGAAATTCGGCGCCACGCTTCGCGCGTGAAAACCTTGTAACGTCGAGTACGAATGCAGCCTGAATTTCGCGCCGATCCGTTGATCAGCGACCCGCTGATCGGCGCGGTCGTGGCGCAACGTTTTCGGCTCGCGCGTCTTTTGGGTGCCGGCGGAATGGGGCGCGTTTATGCGGCGGAGCCACTGGCTGGCGGTCCGCGCGTCGCGATGAAATTGCTGTTCGGCGATTTTCTCTCCGACAAAACGGTCGTCGATCGTTTTTTGGAAGAAGGCCGCACGTGCATGCGTCTCGTTCACCCGAACATCGTGCGCGTGCTCGACACCGGCACCGCGGAAGACGGCACGCCGTTCATCGCGATGGAGCTCCTCGAAGGCGAAACGCTCGGTGCGCGACTGTCCCCGCCGGGCTCGGGAACGACGTTGCGACTCCACGTCGACGAAGCCACTCACATCACGCAGGCGATCCTCGCCGCGCTCGGAGCCGCGCATTCGCTGAACGTCGTGCATCGCGATCTGAAGCCCGACAATATTTTCTTGCCGGCCAACAGCGGACCAAATGCCGCAAAAATTCTCGATTTCGGCGTCGCAAAGGTGGTTGATGCTGCTGGTGGCGCAGGCTCGCGCACGCGCACGGGAATGTTGCTCGGCACGCCCGGCTACATGAGCCCGGAGCAGATCAAAAATTCGAAGACGGTCGATCCGCGGAGCGATCTCTTCAGCGCCGCAGTGTTGTTTTACGAAATGCTCACGGGCACGTCGCCGTTTCCGGCGGAAAACGAGTTCGCGAAGCTGATGGTGATTTTGAACGAAGAGCCGCGGCCGGTAGACGCCGTCAATCCGCTTCTCACACCGCTCGTTCCGTTTTTCAAACGCGCGCTCGCCAAGGAACGCGAAGCACGATTTCAAAGCGCCGCAGAAATGTCGGCAGGACTTGCCAACGCGGCCGGCGGTGGTCGGCAGCAGCTCGCGCAAACCGATCCGATGCGCAATCAAGTGAGCATCGCCGCGATGCAGCAAGCCACGCGAAATTCCACGCTCGCGAGCTCGCCCCATGCGCCGGTAAGCGAGGCCCCGCCGCAGATTTCGATCGTTCCATCGCCGCACAACGGCGCGATCCCGCGATGGATCGTGGCGCTCTTGGTGGTCGGCGCGTTGATTGCCGGATTCGTGCTCGGGTTGGCTGTGGCGCAAGCGCAATAAGGTCTGTTACGTTCGCGAAAATGAGCGATTCCGCAAGCGACCCGCGCTACCTCGAAATGTTCCCCGCTTGGCTCAGCACGTTGGGTTCCGACGTTGCTTCACTCGGCAAAATCGTCGAAGACGACGCGACCGACGAAGGCGTGAAACGCTACGCCGTGAGCGGCCTCAACTATCTCTTCAAGTCACTCGACTTGATCCCCGACGGCATCGACGACATCGGATTTTTGGATGACGCCTTCGTGCTTCGCGTTGCGGCGTCGCTGGCGATCGCAGATCACGCAGACGCGAAAAAGGGCGCGCTCGAAAAACTCTCCGAAGACGCGAAAGCGCTCCGTGAATTTCTCGGCGCCGACTACGACCGCCTCGAGTCGTACGTCAAAGGCTTGCGCAAAGGTGCCGCGCGCGGTCGCACGGTCGACGACATCATGGGCGACGCCGACGTTCGCAAAGCGTTCGCGCACGAAGTCGCCGCGTGGTCGAAAGAGTTTCAGCCGCCGAGCTTCACACGCGATCCGAAAACGCTCATCAAGCTGAAAGCGTTTTTGAACGCCAAGCTTCCTTGACCAGAAGCTGCGTGACCAGCCTGGTCGGCTCGATCCGAAATACGCTTTGAATCAGCCTCCTCCGCAGTTGCTGGAGAACGCGTCGGTCCAAAAGCCATCCGAGCCGCACTGAAAGGCGAATCCATTCGGTCCGCACGGATCGTAATCGCACTGAAGATCGGCCTGCGAGCACGCGCTGCCGATGCGCGGTCGATTGGGCCACGCCGGACATGCCGAATCAGGGCTCGCGCAGCTATAGGCGAAGGTGTCCGGGGGCGCGCCACTATCGGCAGCGTGTGTGGGGCCGAAAGTGTGATCGAAGCACGTGCACAGGCCGAGGCTCGTTTGGCAGACTCCATCACCGGCCGAGCACGTCGTCGACGACGTGATGTCGCTCGCGCATGTTTTCAAGCTCGTCGGACACCCGGGTCCGCTTCCGCCTTCACCACCCCAGGTTCCGTTCGGGTTGCAGTTGAAGACCTGGTTGCACGCGGAGTCGAGGTCATCGCCGTATTCACAAAGTTGAGCGAGCGCGGTGCAGCTCGAACCTTCGGTCGGCGGAACGCTCGGACACGCCGCAACGAGATTGCCGACGAGAGGCGAGGTCGAGCCGGGTTGCTTGTCGTTGGTGATACCGCCGTCGCCGCTGCTGCTGTTCGATGCCGATTGCTCTTTGCCGCCGCAGCCGAGTGCAGACAGTGACGACAAAATCAAAAGGCTCCACGACCGCTTCATGCCCCAGCCCCGAGCAACTCGCGAGCCATCTCAAATCTCGCGAAATGCCGCGCAAATAAGCCGATTAAGCTGCGCCGAGGTGTGCCGGCGCGCGAAAAATGTCCGACTGCGCGAGCTTTATTGAGGCAGACGGGAATCGGATGCTGTCGGCGGCCGCGGAGGTTGCATCGGCGAATGCATGTTCTCCATCAGCTCTTGGATCAAATCCCGAACCTCGGGTTTTCCTTTGAGATGATTGAGGAGCAACGAGGAAACGTCGCCGAACGCTTTTTCGAACGCGAGACCTTCACGCGTGCGGGCGGCAACCTTCTCGCGGCCTTGCGACAAATCTTCTTCGAGCGCTTCTGCGTAACGCGCGAGCTGTGCGCGAAGCTCTTCGATCTGGCGACGCAAATCACGCGCGTGCGCATCTTTGACGCCGGCCTTTTGCTCACGCTCGCCGAGCTGCTCACGACGCGCTTCGAGAAGTGCAGTTGCGGCTCCCGCTTTTTCGTAGAGCGAACGAAGCCCTGCCGGATTTCCTTGTGCGCCTTGATCGGCTTGCGCGCGCGCCGTCGTGGCGGTGCGTTCTGCTGCGGAGACGAGCTCACGCAAACGACCGGCTTCGTGTTGCTCACCCGAAACTTCGCGGAGCGCGCGTGATTCTTCATGCGCGAGCTCTTCGACCTTTCGACCGATTTCTGCGCGCAGCGCTCGCCCGCGACGCTCGAGTGATTCGAGCTTGCGCGTGTGACTCGCGACCTCGCCCTCCAAGCGCGAGGCGCGTGATGCAAGATCCCAAGATTGTGCGATAGCCGCTTGAACGTCGGGCGGAGCATTTCCTGCGGGATACGCACGGCTCACCATTCGCGAGAACAAAGATGCGCGGCTAGCCCATTCGATGACGCCTGCCGATTGCGGCGGCGGCGGCGGAGGCGGCGCGGGAATTTCACCGCCCGCACCAACGTCCCAAGCGTTGCTCGGAATGGAACGCTGGAGTTGTTTCAGCTCTTCATGGAGATGGTGCGCGTCCTGGAAACGCTTGCGGCGATCCTTTTCGAGCAGCTTCATGACGATCGCTTCCGCAGCCGGAAGCACGTCGGGCTTGATGGTTCGCGGTTTCGGCGCGGGCGCCGTTCGCTGCATTTCCAAGAGCGTTTCGCGATCGTTGGATCGGAACGGCAATTGGCCGGTGAGCATTTCGAAAAACAAAACACCGAGCGCATACAGATCGCTTTGCGGACCTGCTTCTTCGCCGCGCGCTTGCTCGGGCGACATGTACTCGGGTGTTCCGAAGATCGCGCCTTTCGGTGCGAGGCGCGGATCCATCGCGAGGTGCGCGAGCCCGAAGTCCAAAATTTTCACGAAGTCTTTTCGACCACCGCGTGACGAGAGCAAAATGTTGTCGCTCTTCAAGTCGCGGTGAATGACGCCCAAATCATGCGCGCGCGCGAGAGCCGCGCACATCTGCTCGAGGATGTCGACGCCACGTCCGAGCGGCATCGGGCCACGTGCGAGCTCAGCAGAGAGCGCGACGCCGACCAAATATTCCATGACGAGATAAAGCTCGCCGTCTTCGGTTTCACCGATGTCGTGGATGTCGATGATGTGCGCGTGGTCGACGCGATTTGCAGCGCGTGCCTCACGGAGCATCCAGGCCCGCAAATGCGTTTCACCGCGCAAATCAGGGCGAATCAGCTTGAGCGCGACGACGCGATCGATGAGGACGTGGCGAGCGCGATAGACGACACCCATTCCGCCTTCACCAGCGCGTGCTTCGAGTCGAT
>JBDTFL010000750.1:0-3153 GCA_039937955.1 Polyangiaceae bacterium
GGCCCCTGCCGGAGACGGCGGAGCAGCGGGTGACAGCGCTGTCGCCACCGGAGACGGATCGGCCGGCGGCGACGGCAGCACCAGCAAAGACGGCAGCGCAGGCGGAGATTCCGCTCCGCCCCCTCCAACGAAATGCGGCGGTGCAGCGCCGGGATCCTTCAGCGGCGAGGTCGACCGCGGCACGCCCGCCTACGCCAGCGGCTACTCCGTATTTTACGACGGCTTGCTCGACGCGGGAATTGGCTCATTCACCGTAGCGTGCGCATTCACCGACGCCGGATTGGTGAGCGCGCTCCCCTGCCCAGTCGGCGTGGACACCGTCCAAAATTTTCCGAACGACGGCCTCTCGCTCACGCTGAATCCGAGCGCGATGGATGCGGGCGTCGCCACGCTGACGGCAACCGTCGGCGACGACTGAAGCCGAGCCACGCGCAGGCGTCCAGGAAGCTCATGCCCGATTCGTCACCACCCAAACCGTCCGCCAAAGAAAGCACCGCGCCGCAAGCTCCGATGCTCACGCAGCTCGGTCGTTACGAGGTGCGCGCGAAGCTCGCGGAAGGCGGCATGGCGAGCTTGTATTTGGGGCGCTTGCACGGCGCCGAAGGGTTCGAGCGGCCGGTCGCGCTCAAGGTGATCAAAGATCAATTTCTCCAGAACCGTGAGTTCGTCACGATGTTCATGGACGAGGCGCGGATCGTCGCGCGCGTTTCGCATCCGAACGTCGTGCAGATCTACGAGCTCGGAAATGAAAAAGATCGTTTGTTCATCGCGATGGAGCTGCTCGTGGGGCAATCGCTGTGGAATGTTTGGCAAGCATGTCGCGAGCGAACCGCGTGTCTGCGACTCGACTTGATCGCGTGGATTGGCGCGCGCGTCGGCGAAGGATTGCATCACGCGCACGAGCTGACCGGCAAAGACGGCAAATCGATCGAGCTCGTTCATCGCGACGTGAACGCGTCGAATATTTTCGTCACGTACGACGGCCACGTGAAGCTGATCGATTTCGGGCTTGTAAAAGCGACCAATCGTGTGACGAGCACGATCGAAGGCATCGTCAAAGGAAAGCTCGCGTACCTCTCGCCGGAGCAGGCGCTCGGAAAAAAAGTCGATCGCCGTACGGACATTTTTGCGCTCGGTGCAACGCTTTGGGAGCTCACAACCGACCGCCGTCTTTTCAAACGCGATCACGATCTCGATACGCTGCGTCTGATCAAAGACGCCGTCGTTCCAGATCCGACCGAGCTCGTCGCGGGCTATCCACCGAAATTGTGGGCGACGCTGAAACGCGCGTTGTCGAAAGACAAAAACGATCGCTACCCCACGATGAAAGAATTCGTGAAGGACCTCGACGAGTGCGCAACGGCGGAAGGTCGCGCCGTTTCGTCGAACACGTTGTCGGAGGTCATGATTGCGCTATTCGGAAAGGAGCGCGATCGCCAACGCGCGTGGCTCGACGAGCAAAGCGAGACACCGCTGGCCGAGCTCTCGAAACCGCCAGCTCCTTACGAAGCGACGCTCTCGTTTGCAGAGATGGGCTCGGTCGTCCAGCCGTCAGCCGGAACGCTCGTGCCGTTGTCCGCGCGCGAAGCTCCCACGCCATCGAAGCCGCCGAGCAAAGATGCGGAGGCCCCGACCAAGGTCGAGAAAATCGAGAAGTTGGAACAGTCGGCGCCGCTCGCGAAAGCGAAGCCTGCGCCTCGATCATCGGGCCAGTCATCCGGCCACACGATGAAAATCGGCGCGGCGATTTTCGCCTTCTTACTGCTGCTGCTCTACGCGATCTTCTTCAAGAAAAGCTGAGAGATAGATAAAGCAATCGTCGGTCGGGTGTCACGGCGCGGCGAGGTCGAGGCGGAAGCGAGCACAGGCCGCAGCGCACTCAGGTGCGTGAGGACTGCGCGCAGCGGCCAACCAAGAGATCGTCGCGTCGGGGCATTCAAACGACGATTGATTTAGACGCGGCGGCGCTTGGGGGGACGGCAGCCGTTGTGCGGAACCGGCGTGACGTCGCGGATCAAGGTGACCTTGAAGCCGCTGGTCTGGAGTGCACGAAGCGCGCTTTCGCGGCCTGCGCCCGGACCTTTGACGAACACGGCAATGGAGCGCATCCCGTGCTCCATCGCGCGGCGTGCGGCTTCTTCGGCTGCGAGCTGCGCCGCGAACGGCGTCGACTTGCGTGAGCCTTTGAATCCACGCGAGCCAGCCGATGACCACGCGACGGTGTTTCCGTTCACGTCGGTGATGGTGACAACGGTGTTGTTGAAGGTCGACTGAATGTGCGCGATTCCGGTCGCGACGTTCTTCTTGGCCTTCTTCTTCTGGGGCTTGCCCTTCGCCGCGGGTGCGCCGCTAGCGCCGGGAGCAATCGATGTTTTCGCAGTAGCCATAATGTTTTTCTCTTGGATTCTTGTGCTTAAGAACTAATTCGAGCTTGCTGGAGGTAACGCCTGCAAACATCTGTCGCTCACCGAATAGGTGAGCGAAACACTAGGTCGGGACCTTGCGAACGGCGCGAGAGAGAACTCCCTTACGCGGACCCTTACGCGTGCGCGCGTTGGTGTGCGTGCGCTGACCATGTACCGGAAGCCCCTTGCGATGACGAAGGCCACGGTAACAACCGATGTCCATGAGGCGCTTGATGTTCGTCTGCACCTCACGACGAAGATCGCCTTCCACTTTGTAGTCGGACTCGAGGAGCTCGCGGATCTTCTTGATCTCGGTCTCGGTGAGCTCTTCAGTTTTCTTGGTGGGCGAGATGCCTGCTTTTTTGCAGATCTCGCGCGCCGTCGCCTGACCGATTCCGTAAAGGTACGGAAGCGAATACGCGACGTGCTTGTGACGGGGAAGGTCTACTCCTGCAATGCGTGCCATTTTTTTTCTCTCTCAACCCTGGCGCTGTTTATGGCGTGGGTTTTCACAAATGATTCGCACGGTCCCCTTGCGGCGGACGACCTTGCACTTGTCACAAATCTTTTTGACGCTCGGGCGAACTTTCATTGTCGTCTCTGCCTAGTTTTCTTTGGCTTTGATGTTTCGTGTTTCAGAAGCTTGGTTTTACTGGCGGCTACTTGTGGCGATACGTGATGCGGCCGCGGCTGGGATCGTACGGGCTGACTTCGACGGTGACGCGGTCACCCGGTAAAATTCGAATGT
>JBDTFL010000751.1:0-6793 GCA_039937955.1 Polyangiaceae bacterium
GCGCCGCGTTGCATGAAAAGATTGGCGCGAAAGCGCGAGAGATTTTTGAAGTGGAATGAAAAATCGAGCTCGTTGTGTTTTTCGAATTGGATCTTCTGCTCTTCGGTCAAGATCGAATAGCAAAGTTGTTTGGTGTGCTCGGGCCGCAGATCCGGGAGCTTGAGCGGCATGATCGATCCGTCGATTCGCAACATCGGCGGCCGGCCCACCGTAATGTGCATGTCGCTCGCGCCGCGATCGACCATCGCCTTGCAGAGCTGATGAAGGTTGAATGAAAGCTCGCCTTCGGGCTGGGTCATTTACTTCAGAATAGCTGAACTTGATCCAGGTCACTGATCGCAGATCGGGTCGCCCACTTTGCGTTCTCCTCCGACGCACGCGAGCCACCACGCACCGCCGAGAGCACCTGGACCACATCGCGCTGAGCAAGTGCCTTTAGAGCTTGTTTTGTCGAGGAAATGCTCGCGTCGAATATTTTGGCGAGAGCTCGCACGGTGTACGCAGCGCCACGCGACAGAAGCGATTCGACGCGCGCCTCGAGGAGCGACGAGAGCGGGACGAGCACGATGACCGGCTTCTTCGGCGTCCAGCGAAATGACCGCTCGACGAAATCGAAATCGCCAAGACGACCTTTCGCGAGCTTGCGCGTCGCGGTGACCAGCGATCGCAAACGCGCCTCGTGTTTGGCGTTCGCGGTACGCACCGAAAAAACGTCGGCCGCGAGCGAGCGTGACGAGATGCTCTGCCCCGATGCGAGCGACGAAAGCATCTCGACGATCAGCGGGCGCGTCGCCAGATCCAGGAGCGGCTTGCCGGCAACGAAAACATTCGCGCGATGACCGTCGACCACGATGTGATGCGGCGAGCGGAGCAACTCGGAAATGGCGGCCGTGTCGAGCTTGGCGCCGCCGTTCCCCGAGGGCAGGACTCCTTGCACTCGCGTTGCAACTGGTGCGTCGAGGAGCACCTCGAACCGTTCGACTTGCTTCGCGAGCGGCGCGTGACCCGCACGATGCGCCGCTGCCCACGCGCGCGATGCGGCGACGTGCGCTTCACCAATCGCGAGCGTTGCTCTCGCCTGCTCCGCTTCCGCAAATGCCAGCAGCGCGTCGACGAGCGCGGCGTTCGGTTTGTCTCCCGCCGCACGAAACTCTTTCGCCGACTGCTCTAGGCACGTGCGCGCCGATCGCGTTTTTCCATGGGAAAAAGCCTCGATCGCACGCGCGTGAAATTCTCGCGCTCGCTTTTGATGCAATGGAAAACTCGCTATTTTAACGACTGGGTCGGGCGTCTAGTCCGGCGCTTGGTCGGGCGTCTAGTCAGACATGGTGACGCGGAGAATTTCTTCGGTCGTTGTGACGCCGTCGAGCACTTTTTGAATCCCGCTCATACGAAGCGTCATCATTCCGTTTTTTATCGCCCCCATCTTCAGCTCGGCGGTCGGTGCACCTTGGAGCACCATCTCTTTCAGGTTGTCGGTGAAGCGCATGACCTCGTAGAGCGCGACGCGGCCTTTGTAGCCGGTGTTGTTGCACGTGCGACAGCCGGCGCCTTTGACGAGCTGCGCTTTTTCGATCTGCTCGGGCTTGAAGCCGATGTCGACGAGCGCTTGGCGGTCAATCGGATGCGGCGCTTTGCAGTCGACGCACACTTTGCGCGCGAGACGTTGGGCGAGAACGAGATTGACGCTCGCCGTAATCAAGAACGGCTCGACGCCCATGTTCAGCAAGCGAAAAATGGTCGCTGGCGCGTCGTTGGTGTGGAGCGTCGACAAAACCATGTGACCGGTCAGCGCGGCTTTGACCGCAATTTCAGCCGTTTCGAAGTCGCGAATCTCGCCGACCATGATGATGTCCGGATCCTGGCGGAGAAATGCGCGGAGCGACGCGGCGAAGTTCAGGCCGATGTCCTCGTGCATCTGCACTTGGTTGATGCCGTGCAAGTTGTACTCGACCGGATCCTCAGCGGTCGAAATGTTGTGCACGACTTTGTTCAAATCGCTGAGCGCCGAATAAAGGGTCGTGGTTTTTCCGGAACCGGTTGGCCCTGTGACGAGCACCATTCCCCACGGCTGATGCACGGCCCACAAAAAATCGTCGAGCGGTTTTTTGTCGAAGCCGAGCTTCATCATGTCGAGCTGCAAGTTGCCCTTGTCGAGCAAACGCAGAACGATTTTTTCGCCCCACAAAGTCGGAAGAACGCTCACGCGAAAATCCATTTCGCGGCCTTTTCCAAGCTTCATTTTGATGCGACCGTCTTGCGGAAGGCGTCGCTCGGCGATGTCGAGCTGGCTCATGATCTTGAGTCGGCTGACGATCGCGTTCTTCAGTTTGAGCGGTGGCGTCATCTCTTCGATGAGCACGCCGTCGACGCGATACCGCACGCGCAATTTCTTTTCGTAAGGCTCGATGTGAATGTCGCTCGCGCCTTTTTTGATGGCGTTGAGCAGCATCATGTTCACGAGCTTGACGACCGGCGCGTCCTCGCTCGCCTTCTCGAGCTCCATCAAGTTGATGTCTTCTTCGGCGTCGGTGAAGTCGATCTCGGTTTCGTCGAAACCGGCCATGACCTCGTCGTACGAAGGGCCGACGTTGTAATAGCGTTCGATGGCGTTGACGATCTGCGTCTCGCTCGCGATGACGGGATCGATGTTGTAGCTCGTCAAAAATTTCAGGTCGTCGATGGCGTTGAGGTTCGTCGGGTCCGCCATCGCCACGACCAGCGACGTACCCGCGCGCGAGATCGGGATCACGCGATGTCGCTCGCATTGGTCCTTCGAGACGAGCTTCACGATGTCCGCGTCGATCTCGTATTCATCGAGATTTACCGTGGGAACGCGATATTGCTGCGAGAGAAAATTCGTGATCTCCGCGTCGGAGATGTAGCCGAGACGCGCGAGCGTGTAGCCGAGATTTTGCCCAGAGCGTTGCTGCTCCTCTTGCGCTTGCCGCAGCTGCGCGAGGCTGATCAACTTTTCACGAACGAGCAGCTCACCGAGACGATTCGTATTCGACATAGAGTCTCCACCAGCAAAGAGGATGAACCTCAGTTGGTCAAGGTGCTATGCGATCATCCATCGCGCATGGGGCTCTTCGGCAAGCCTGGACGCGCCCAAGCCTGGTCGCTATTTGGCTGGTCGCCCTTTTCTCGCACAGACCGCGACATCGGCGCTGCGCGTCAGGCGGAGCTTCGCGGTGACTTGCCGAAGGCGATCGCGCTCTTCGGTCGTGCCGGCGAAAAGGGAGAGGTCGCACGCCTCATGATGCTGCGCGCAGAGGCCGAGCCGGACCCGAGAACGCGCCTCCAATATTACGTGCAAGCTGCAACCATTGCGCTGCCCGATGATCCGCTGCGAAAAGTCGCGCAAATTCGCCGCGCGCAAATGATGACGCTGCTCATCAAAGGCGGGCCGCTCTCGGCGGCGTCGCGCGCCGATCTTTTGGCAGCTGCACGTGATCTCGAAGAGCTCGGTGAGCCGGCCGAGGCTGCGGAGGCGTTCAAGCTCGCGGGCGATCACGAGTCCGAAGCGCGCGCGCTTGCGAGTGCGGGAAAAATCGAAGAGCTCGAGACGTTGCTCGACCACGAGCAAGCCGAGCGCCAAAAACACAGAAAACAGCGAACGCGTCTCGAGGAGATCGATCTTGCAATCGCCACCGGAAAACGCCGCGAAGCGATCGCGCTGGCAGCGGACGTGCGCGACGAAAGCAGTCATGCCGCGCGGCTTCGCGCCGAGGCCGTTCGCAGCAAGCGCGTGCTCGCCGACGTCGTGCGCGTCGAAATCGCCGGAAAAAAAGCACGATTCGTGATCGGCGGCGAAGTTGTCATCGGGCGCAGCGAAGGACAAATTCAAATCAGCTCGCACGCGGTGAGTCGTCGTCACTTGCGCATCGCTCGCCGCGGGGAGGACACTTTCGTCAGCGATCTGCGCAGCCGCAACGGCACCACGATGCGCGGCGTCGCGATCGGCGGCGACATTTCAATCGGCTCCGGCATCGACGTCTCGCTCGGCAACGAGGTGCCCGTTCGCATCGCACCGTCAGCTGATTTTCCTGGCGCGATCGGCATCGAGGCAGGCGGCGCATCTTACGTCGCGATGCTCGGCCCCACCAAAATCGGCGTCGGCGATTGGGAGCTGCGTGTCGGCGCAGAAGGTTGGATCGATCTCACGTTCACCTCGCCCGCCGCCTACCTCGGAGATCTCGTGCTCGCATCGCCGGTTGCTCTTCTCGTCGGCGACGAAATTTCGTCAGAGCGCGGCGCGCTGCCCGTCCTCAAATTGCTTTGACGGTGTGCCATCCGCTGCCGCGCGCGCAATCCGCGCGTCGTGATGCATGCGCAGTACAGAGAAGCAGCTAGCATCGAGCGCATGTCTTCGCGCGGCGGATTTCTCGGACGATGGTTCGGGAAGAAAGAACCGTCGCCAACACAGGAAGAGATTTCCCTGGAGCCCGTCGCAGAAATCGCGGATCCAGCTGAAATCGCGGCAAATGAGGACATCGCGATCGCCTGCGCGGCCGGCACCGCCGGTGGCGTTCCGCTCTCCGAATCGCTCGCCGCATTTGCGCGGCTGAGGGCCACCTCCAACGAATCACGGGCGCTCGCGGTGCTCATCGCACGCGACGACGATCTGCCGTTGCCTGAGGACTTGGCGATCCGCGTGGCGTCGGCGCTCGCCGATCGCGCGGAGTCGGCGCGTGCCATTCCGCTGCTCGAAAAAAGATCGTCTCCCGGTGCGCTGCTGTTGCTCTCCGATTTCGAAGCCGAGCGTGGCGACATTGCACGCGCGCTCGCTCTCGTGGAACGCGTCGTTGCACGCGATTTCGATTTTGCAGGCGCACGCGAGAGGCTCGCGCGACATCGTTCCGCGTTGGGCGTTACGGCACCGGCTCCCGCGCCGAGCAACTCGTCGACACTGGTCGGGCCGCGAGAAACGGATGCCCCTTTCGTGCTGCTTCGTGAGGTCGCGCGTGGTGGCTCGGGCGCCGTGTATGAAGCGGAGGATCGCGAGCTCGGTCGTCGGGTGGCGCTCAAAATTTATCACGACGATTCGCGTGGTCGAAAGCAGCTCGCCCATGAAGCACGCGTTGCAGCGGCCCTCGGAGGTCGCGGCGTCGTGCGCGTATTCGACGTCGATCTCGATCATGCGTGGCTCGCGCTCGAATGGGCCGCGCACGGATCGCTGCGCGACGCGATTCGATCGCCGCACATCGAGATTCTCGATCCCCTGGAAAAATGGGCACTTCCGCTCGCTCGCGCTCTGGCTCGCGTCCACGCCGCCGGTTGGGTGCATCTCGACGTGAAGCCGGGCAACGTGCTTTTCGATGCAGCCGGGCGCGCGCTGCTCAGCGACTTCGGCATCGCGCGGCGTGTGGGCGATTCGGCGCCGCAAGGGAGCTTCGGATACTTGTCGCCCGAACGAATGCGCGGCGCGCCGTGCTCGCCAAAGGACGACGTCTACGGTTTCGGCCGCGTGATCGAGGACGTGCTCGCCGTCGCTCCCGCTCCGAAATGGCGCGGCGTCGCCGACCAATGTTTGGCTGGTCTCGACGCCCGACCAGCAGATGGGACCGCCCTCGAGACGCTAATCTACGCAAATTTAGCGTGATTTGGCGGGCGAGAGGGTCTTGACGGACGGCGTCATCGGCTGAAACCTAATCCCCTGATGCCCATCACCTATTCGGACCTTCTCGCATCGACGAAGAAGAAAGTACGCGAGCTCCCCATCACCGAGCTCAAAGCAAAAATCGACGCGGGAGAAAAGCTCACGCTGCTCGACGTGCGTGAAAAAGAAGAATACCGCGCCGGCTACATTCCGGGTGCGCTCTCCATTCCGCGCGCATTTTTGGAGATGCAGGCCGAGCAAAAGCTGCCCGACAAAAACGCGCACATCGTCGTGTATTGCGCGTCCGGTGTGCGCTCGGCATTTGCGGCGGCCACGCTCGCGGAGCTCGGTTACACCAATGTCGAATCCGCGACGCCGGGCTACACGCGCTGGAAGGATTCTGCGTTTCCGGTGGAGCAGCCGGTGCAGCTCACCGATGCGCAACGCGATCGTTACTCGCGTCACATTTTGCTGCCAGAGGTGGGTGAGGCCGGACAAGCGAAGCTGCTCAAATCGAAAATGCTGCTCCTCGGTGCTGGTGGTCTCGGATCGCCGGCGGCCTTGTATTTGGCTGCCGCGGGAGTTGGAACGCTCGGCATCGTCGACGCCGACGTGGTAGACGCTTCGAATCTGCAGCGCCAAATCATCCACGCCACGAGCCGCGTCGGAATGCCGAAAGTGGAGAGCGCCGCGAAGGCGATCCACGATCTCAATCCCGACGTGAAAGTGGTCGGCTACCAAGAACGGCTCACCAGCGAAAACGTCGAACGCCTCTTTCGCGATTACGACATGGTGGTCGACGGCACCGACAACTTCCCGACGCGCTACCTCGTCAACGACGCCGGCGTGTGGATGGGCAAGCCGATCATCCACGGATCGATCTTCCGATTTGATGGCCAGGTCACGACGTTCATGTCGGATCTCGCCGCGAAAAAATTCGGACGCGAAGCCGGCCCTTGCTACCGCTGCCTCTATCCAGAGCCGCCGCCCGCGCATCTCGCGCCAAGCTGCCAAGAAGCAGGTGTGCTCGGGATCTTGTGCGGCATCGTCGGCACGCTCGAGGCAACGGAAGCCATCAAGCTGGTGCTTGGCCAAGGTGATCTCTTGAGCGGGCGTTTGCTAACGTACGACAGCCTTCGAATGAAATTCGGACAGCTCAAACTTCGTCGTGATCCGAATTGCCCGGTGTGC
>JBDTFL010000752.1:0-3890 GCA_039937955.1 Polyangiaceae bacterium
CACGACGGAAATCGGACATGTCATCGTTCTCTTGCCGGTGATGATCGTGGCGTCGGTGATCCCGCTCGCTCTACTTCTCACCTCGATCTCCGGCGCAGAGTCGAAAGACCGCGGATTGCAATCGGTCGGAAAGCTTCTTGCTCTCGAGCTCGTGGGCCTCGGCGCACAAGCCCTCGTGTTTTGGGGATCGTTCGCGCTTGCCGCGATGACCGCGTTCGGGCTCGGCAACTCGCTCGGCGAAGCGAAGTCGGATCTCGCCGGCGCCGCGGTCTTCGCGCTCGGCGTCGTCATCATCATCGCCATTTCGATCGCACGCGATCTCGCATCGGTCAACGCGCTCGCGAATCGTAGTGGATTCGTCGATTCACTCGTCGACGCGTTTCGAACGTTGGGCGGTCATGGTTTGCCGCTCGTTTGGGGATGGCTTTGGAGAGCCGTGCTCGGCTGGCTCGCTATCCTTCTCGCCGGCCTGCTTGCATCACGAATCGGCGGAAAAGCCGGCCTTTCGCTGTTGCTTCTGCTCATCGCGCATCAAGCCGCGCTCGCGTGGAAGATCGCATGGCGCGCGTCGTGGCTCGCGGCATCGCTCCGCTTCACGCATTCGTGATGTCGAGTGTCAGCGTGCGTCGGTGAGCGACCGATAGAGCTGCTCGTAGCGACGCGCGGGTCGTTCCCAACCGAGATCGAGACGCATGATGCGTCGAACCAATTTCGGCCAGCTCGATAGCGAGCGCGCTGCAACTGCGCGGAGGATCGCGCTGGTGAGCGCTTCGGCGGTGGCCTCTTCGAACAAAAATCCGGTTCCGGTTTCGAGCTTGGCGTCGGCGTCGACGACGGTGTCGACCAGGCCACCAGTGGCGTGCGCGATTGGCGCGGCGCCGTAGCGTTGTGCGTAGAGTTGCACGAGACCGCACGGCTCGTAGCGGCTCGGCACCACGACGAAATCGGAGCCCGCGAAAATACGATGCACGAGAGGCTCGGCGGCTGCGCGAACGAATACGACGCGGCCATGCGACGCCGCTGCCGCCGCTTCGATTTGCTTGCAGAATGCATCTTCACCATCGCCGGCGATCACGAACGTTGCGTCGGTTGCGCGCAGACATTCCGGCAACGCCGCGAGCAGCAAATCCACGCCTTTTTGCGGTACCAAACGCGAGACGCTGGCGATCACGGGACCGCTACGATCGATGGACAAACCGAGCTCGCGCAGGAGCGCGCCGCGACAACGCGTTTTGTTCGAGGCGTCTTCGGCGTCGAAGCGCGCGCCGATCGCCGAGTCGGTTGCTGGGTTCCAAACCGAGTAATCGACGCCATTCACGATGCCCGCGAGCGCCGCGCCGCGTGCACGAAAAACGCCTTCGAGACCGCCGCCGCCTGCTTCGGTCTGAATTTCACGCGCGTAGGTGGGGCTGACGGTGGCAACCGCGTCTGCGTCCAAAATTCCCTGCTTCAGCACGTTCACTTTTCCGAAGAACTCGATGCCGTTGACGTTGAAGCGATCCCAACTGAGACCGAGGTCGGGCAGCGACTCTTTCGGAAAAACTCCCTGATGCGCGACATTGTGAAGCGTGAGCACCACGCGCGTTCGGAGCGAGCCGCTCGTGTCGGCGACGCGCATCTCTGAAAGGTAGGTGGCGGCGAGCGCGCACGGCCAATCGTTCAAATGCAAAATGTCGAACGGCGTTCCTGCGTCGGCGCGCTGCTTCACGAGCTCAGCGACGGCGCGCGAAAACACCGAAAAACGTACGTGATTATCCGTGTAGTCTACACCCTTTTCGCCGTACACGCCTTCGCGGTCGAACAGGCCTCGTGGGTAACCACGAGGCGCGACCTCATGAGAGTCGGTCGGGGCGGGCACGTCGACAAGAACCAAGTCCACTTGAGATGCGAGGCGACCGTCGAACACCGTGGCGTCGACTGCACGCGTTCCGAGTGAAAATCGAACCGGTGTGAGGCGACGCGCGACCAGCAATCCACCCGCTTCGAATGCAGGGAAACGCGGGACGACGACCGTAACGCGATGACCGAGCGCACGCAGCGCCTTTGGTAGCGCGGCTGTCACATCGGCCAGACCGCCGACCTTCACGAACGGAGAAAGCTCGGTCGAAGCAAAAAGGATGTCCATCTGTTGCTCCCGAATACCACAGCTCCGCGTCGGCGGCGTTGCCGGTCTCGCGGCTGGTCTCGCTGGACGGGCGAGATGTGCTACGCCCCGATCGTGACTCGTCTGCGCGCGAACGAAGCAGAATTCGTGCGCCCAGCAGAGGTCGATCCGGAAGCGATCGTGAGCGTGTTTCGCGTTCCGCCGGAGTCTGCAGGAATGCGATTGGACCTATTTTTACAGAGCCAATTGCGTCGCACGAGTCGTTCGCGTACGCAGCAGATCATCGCGCTCAGCGCATACGACGCTACGGGAAAGCACATGCGCGGAAGTGATCGCGTGCGGTCGGGCGCGACGATCCTTTTGTGGCGCGCGCCCTGGGACGAGACTCCAGTTCCGACCGACATCCCCGTCCTCTATGAGGATGATGAGCTTTTGGCGGTCGACAAACCGGCCGGGCTGCCGGTGCACCCGACTGCGCGTTACCACAAGAACACGCTCATCAAGCTGCTCGAGGCCGAGCGACCCGGCGCGTTTCTTCATCTCGCGCATCGCATCGATCGCGAGACGAGCGGCGTGCTCTTGATCGCGAAGACCATCGAGTGTGACCGCACGCTGAAGAAGCAATTCGAAGAGCGCGACGACGTGAAGAAGCGGTACGTCGCGATGACCTGGGGAAATCCGCTGAAAAACGAGCGAATTTCATTGCAGAATACACGTTCTGATGAAGCGACCTTTCGCCACGTCGAACCGATGGAGCTCGATCGCGCGAGTCGCTTCAAAGTGAAGATGCGGATCGCAAAGGAAACCTCACCGAACGCGATGTTCGCGTCGACCATCTTCACGGTGGAGGCGGTCACCGAAAACGCCGGCCGCACCTACGCGCGCATCTCGTGCAATTTGGAGACGGGCCGCCAACATCAAATTCGCGTGCATCTCCGAAGTCTCGGCACACCGATCGTCGGCGACAAATTGTACGGGCCTGACGAAACGGCGTTTGCGCGCTCGGCCGACGGCGAGCTCACTCCCGAAGACGAAGCAATCTTGGAGCTCCCGCGTCACGCGCTCCACGCAGCGGAGATCATCCTTCGTCATCCGATGACCGGTAAATCCCTGACGATCACGTCGCCGCTGCCGAAAGATTTGGCAGCGTTTTGGGCCGGAATTTCGTGAATGCTGCTCACATACCGCGCGGGACTTTGTCCAAGTCGAGCTGCTCGAGCGCAACGCGAATGAGCGCGCTTCGATTGGCCTTCGTCATCCCGCGTGACTTCAATTCACTGACCAGCGCGTCGAGCTGATCGAGATCTTTGTTGTACATCGAAATGCAAATCACCTTGTAGTGAAGCGGCTTCTCGAGCGCCTTCGCTCGTTGCGGCTTCACGCCTTCGCCCGCCCGCGGAGTGTAAAAGCTGCCCGAGAGAACCTCGGCCACTTCATCCGCGTCGAGCGCGCGCGCCGTCGAACCTGCCTCTGCATCATCATGCCGCGCTCTCATCGCTTTTCCGCCTTCCATTGTTTTTCTTTTGAGTAGAAGCTCATCCCGCCGCTCGTTCCGTAGCTTGCTCGGCCTTGGCCTGGGGCCCGTCGACGATTCTGTCGACCACCTTTTGGTAGTCGTCCGACGCGTTCGACTCTGGCGCATATTCGAAGATCGTCTTGCCTTGCGCCGGCGCCTCTTTGACCTTGGTCGTCTGACGAATCGGCTCGAGGCATCGGTCGCCGAAATGCTCACGCAGCGTCTCGACAGCGTCGCGGCAGATGCGCGCGCGTGCATCGTAAAATGTGG
>JBDTFL010000753.1:0-13175 GCA_039937955.1 Polyangiaceae bacterium
TCGCCGAAGGCCGTGTTTTCATCGGTAAAATGAGAGTAAAACGCACTGACGAAAAAATCAGCGTGGGCGATCGCATCGAGATCGCCGAAGCAAGCTCGGATCACGCCAAGGTCAAAATCCTGTTTCGCGGTGAGGGGATTGTCGTCATCGACAAGCCCGCGGGTATTTCCACCATTCCGGACCAAGCCAATAGCAGCGAGTCGGCCATCGTCCTTACCGCCAAAGCTACCGATACGAGAGTCGGCGATCTGCATCCCACGTCACGACTCGATCGCGAGGTCAGCGGCGTCGTGATTTTTGCGCGCACCAAACAAGCGGCCGACGCATTGCTCGAAGCGCGGACGCGTGGCGAATACGTGCGTCGCTACATCGCCATCGCGGCCGACGTCGCTGATCTGGATTTCGGAATTTGGGATGCAGCCGTCGGTCGTGCACGCGATCCCAAATTGCGCGCCGCCTTCGGAACGAAAGAAACGAAGAACGACGCGAAGGCCTCGAGCACCCGTTATCGCGTGGTCGCACGCGCTGGAAAATTTTCGCTCATGGCCTTCTCACCCGACACCGGACGCACACATCAAATTCGCGTGCACGCAAGCCACGCGGGCGCACCCTTGCTGGGCGATCGCGCATACGGCGGAGCCAGTCGCGTTGCGCTGCCTTCCGGAAAAATCGTGCAGGCGACACGTATTTACTTGCATTGTGCATCTGTAAAAATCAAAAAATCAGCCAAATTTCAAACATTTTCTGCGCCCATCCCGGAGGAGCTCCTTGCGTTGTGGGCTGCGCTTGGCGGCGACGCCTCGGCATGGGATACCGCCATCGCGTGCGACGTCTCCTCTTCACAGCTCTGACCGCCGGGCTAGCGACCCTTGCGATCGCCTTCGCGACGAACGATGTGGTCTCGGCCCAGCAGCCGGTCCCGTCGTCGCGCGTCGTGCTGCTGCCGCAATGGCCCTCTGCAAATATGAATGCCGACGGCGGAGCGGCCGCGCCTGGTGCACCACCGTTCGTCGTTTCGAAAACGGCGCCCGACCCGCAGGCGATGGTGACGAAATCGCAATGGGTCTTCGATCTTCGCTGGGACAGGGGCAGTATTTATTTGCTCGCGGTGCATCCTCTCGAGCTTCCGACGCCGCAAGCCACACCGCGCGTGATGGGTCGTTTCGCGATCGAGCTCTATGAAGGTGCTGCGCTCATCGAGCGCGCGCGGTTCGATTTTCCGATGTTGGGCGGCGGCGAAGGAACGTCACCACAGCCCGACGCAGGCACGCGTCGCACGGTGGACGACCTCAATCGTGTTTCGTTCGACAAAAAGCTCGTCACACGAATCGGCGTGATTTTCCCGCAAACACGACGCGGCACCCGCCTCGATTTGGTGGATCGCGCAACCGGCATGCGGCTCAAGCTGCCGTGGCCCCCGCTCGAAAATCCGGCTCAGTCAGCACCAGCCGCCAGCGGCTCCGAGCGCACACCAAACGGTGCCCGTTGAAATTGGAGGATCGAGCTGGAACGCGTGTAAGATCCTTTGCCTCGCCCTAGCCGTAATAAGGCGGACATTCGCTTATCGAAAACGCATCCCGTAAAGACGAGCGCCAGCTTCGCGCTCTAGAGGAAATCGAACGTGACCCAGCCCGTTGAAGACCCCTCCGGAGCGCAATCGCTCATCGGCCAAAATCTCGGCGGCCGCTACACCGTCGTGAAGTTGCTCGGCGAAGGTGGAATGGGCGCCGTTTATCTCGGTGAGCAAAAGCTTGGGCAATCGCTGCGCAAAGTGGCGATCAAAACGCTGCACCCGCATCTCTCGCACGACCCGAAAATTCTCGCGCGCTTCGAGCGCGAATGCGAAACGGTCGCGGAGCTCCAGCACCCGAACACGATTCAGGTGTTCGATTTCGGCAAGACCGACAGCGGCATTCTCTACATCGTCATGGAGTACGCCGAAGGTCACTCGGTTGCGGAAGACCTCGAAAAAAGCGGGCCGATGGATCCGCCGCGCGTTCAGAAAATTTTGGAGCAAGTTTGTGGCTCACTCGAAGAGGCGCACAACCACGGCATCGTCCATCGTGACTTGAAGCCCGACAACGTTTTGCTGTGCGAGCGCGCGGGCAAAAAAGATTGGGTCGAGGTTTTGGATTTCGGAATCGCAAAACGCGGCAACGAGCACGACGCGAACGAAGCGAAGCTGACGCAGCAAGGAACCGTTTTAGGAACTCCGCCGTACATGAGCCCGGAGCAGTTCACCGGCAAACCGGTCGATGCTCGCAGCGATATTTATTCGCTCGGTGTCATGGCTTACGAAATGCTCTCAGGACGTTTGCCGTTCAACGGAAACACCGCTTGGGAATGGGCGAGCGCGCACATGACCGCGCAGCCTTCGCCGATCGAATCGACGGGTCCGCTCGGCGCGCGCGTTCCGGTCCCGATGAAGAACGCGATCGCGAAAGCCCTAGAAAAAGCGCCTGAAAATCGATTTCAGTCTGTGAAAGATTTTTACGAAGCGTTCTCGAACGGCGCGGTGAGCATGTCGTCGTCGATGACAGGCTCGCGACCAAGTGCCGAGCCGCCGCGCGGTAGCAACAAGACCGAGATCGGCGCGCCGATGCCGGTCGGTGATTTTGGAATTGGCGCTGGAGGCGGGTTCGGCGCAGCACCTGCCGTTGCACCAGCAGGTTTTGGTGCAGCTGCTCCGACACCTGCACCTGGTTACGCGGGTGGTGGCGGTGCGGGTGGTGGTTACGGTCCTCCGCCGCAACAAGCCGGAACTCCAGCGAGCGGTAACCAAGCGTTCGCAGCGCCGCAGATGCATACACGCGAAGAAGAGAGCGGCGGAAATCGCGGTCTCATTCTCGGTCTGCTTGGCGTCGTCAGCATTGGCGTCCTCGGCGCGGTTTTATATGCAACGGGCGTTTTTAAATCCAAACCCACCGACGACCCGAGCGTCGTGACGACATCGACGGCGGCTCCAACGACACCAACGTCCACTCCCGTTCCCGGCGACACAGGCGGAACCACCGCAGCAGCGGACACCTCGAGCTCCGCGGCACCGCTTCCGACGCTTGCTGAAACGGGCACCCATCCCACGACTCCGAAAGATCCGGGTGGAAAAAAACCGCCGCCCGGCGGAAGTGCAACGGCTGCACCCACGCATCCAGGCACGACACCGACTGCGCCAGCAACTACGCCGACGGCACCCGCGACCACGCCCACCGTTGCACCGACGACTCCGAAGCCGCCTCCGCAGATCGACGCCGCGGCATGTTCTGAAGCCGTGAGGTGGTGCAACCATCCGGCATTCGGAAAAGATCCGTCGGTCACCAAACGTTGCAACGACAACAAACCTAAGTGCCTCGCGTCCGGAGGACACGTCTGATGCGAAACACGGTAAAAATAGGGGTTTTGTTCACTTCGATTTGTTTTGTGGTGAGCGCATCGGGCTGCAAAAAGAAATTCGATCCGAACGCTTTCGATGCTGGTGCATCCGTCGTTGCATCGGCGTCCGCCGCTGCGTCAGCCACACCTCCGATCGACAGCTCGGCAGCCACCGACACCGGTGACGCCGGCGACAGCCTCGCGCCGCTCGTCGAAGGCAAGACGCACACTGCACCCACGGGAGCGACGAAGCCGAAAGGCGATCCGTCCGAGTGCGTGCAAGCGCGCGAGTGGTGCAACACGAAGCCGCCGGCCGAGCGTCACAGCAAAGAGGGTCAGAAAAACTGCAACGATTTCCGCTTCGCGTGCTTCAACAAGGGCGGACATCTCTAGGTTTTAAAGTCAGGTGACCTTAGGCGGTTCGCCCCAACGAGGCTTATGATTGAGCCTGGATGAGCGGCACCAAGGTCTCGGGAAATGACGCCACCGTCGCTGCTCTTTCGGACGTGAGCGGCGAAATGCCGACGATGGGCGAGCTGCTGGGCGGTCGTTACGAGCTCCTGGGGCTGCTCGGTATCGGTGGAATGGGCAGCGTGTATCGTGCACGCGACGTCGAGCTCGACGAAATGGTCGCGCTGAAAATGATCGGCCGCGAGCTGGTTTCGTCGCCGGTCATTTTGGAAAGATTTCGCCAAGAGGTGAAGCTCGCACGTCGCGTGACGCATCGAAATGTCGCGCGCATGTTCGACATTGGTGAGCATCAAAAGCTGAAATTTTTGACGATGGAGCTGATCGACGGCGAATCGCTCGGCGATCTGATGGAACGCGAACAAATACTTTCAACCGCACGCCTCGCCGAGATTTGCTGCGCTATTTGCTCTGGGTTGTCCGCTGCTCACGATGCCGGAGTCGTGCATCGCGATCTCAAGCCCGACAACGTCATGCTCGCCAAAGACGGTCGTGTGGTCATCACCGATTTCGGAATCGCACGCGCGGTCGAGAGCGGAGCAAAGCGCACCTCAGGAATGCCGGTCGGAACTCCTGCCTATATGGCGCCCGAGCAAGTCGAAGGCGCCGACGACATCGACGCACGCGCCGACATCTATGCGCTGGGCGTCATGATGTTCGAAATGGCGGTGGGCAAGCCGCCGTTCGAAGGTGAGTCGATGTTCGCGGTGGCTGCCGCACGCCTCATTCATGGCCCGCCGCATCCGCAAGATCACAAAAAAGACGTGCCGGATGTCATCGCCAAAATAGTTGTAAAATGCATGCAAAGGCGAAAGGAAGATCGCTACTCGAGCGCACTCGATGTCGCGCGCGCATTCGAGGCGCTCACGATGCCCGCGCTTCCTAGCGTAAAACAAGCCGTTTCGCTGACGACGTCACCGGTCCGTTCTGGAAATCCGTCGCCCGTTTCCGAAACCGAAGATGGCCGCAAGCTCGTCGCCGTTTTGCCGTTCAAGAACTCTGGCAAAGAAGAAGACGCGCACATCGCCGAAGGTTTGACCGAAGATCTGGTGGATTCGCTTTCGATGGTGAAAGGAATTCGCGTTCGCGCGCGCAGCTCGCACGTCGACTCCACGAGCGTACGCGACACCGGCGAGCTCGGACGATTGCTCAACGTTCATGTCGTCGTCGACGGATCGATCCGGCGTTTCGGCGACAGCTTGCGCGTCACCATTCGGCTCGTCAGCGTCGCGGATGGTCTGCAATTGTGGGCGAAACGCTTCGACGCCACGGTCGGCGAGGTTTTTCGGGTCGGCGACGAAGCGGCAACTGCGATCGCGCAGGCGCTCACCGTCGAACGCACGCACGCGCACGACGAAGCAACCACGGACCCAGTCGCCGTCGATTTATTTTTGCGCGCGCGCCACCAGTACCATCTCGTTTGGCACGACGCGACGAGCCGCGCGATCGCGCTCTTCGCCGAAGCACTGAAACGCGCGCCGAATGACGCTCGCATCATGGGCGCGTATGCGCTCGCAATGGCAAGACGTTATGCCTACGAATTCGGCGCGGAAGCCGCAGGACCGGAAGCGATGGTGCTCGCAGAACGCACGCTCGCACTTCAACCGCGATCATCCACGGCGCGCGCGGCGATCGCCGTCGTGAAGTGGAACGATGGAGACGTCGTCGGAACCGCAACGGAGATCGCGCAAGCGCTTCGTTACGGCCCGGCCAACGGCGACGCCCACGACTACTACGGACGCTTGCTCCTCGAATGCGGTCTCGTCGACGACGCGATCGTGCGATTGAACATGGCGCTCGCCCTCGAAGCACGCATGTCGCAGGCAAAATACGAGGTTGTCCGCGCGTCAGCATTGCTCGGAAAATGGGACGAGGCGTGGCGCCGACTCGGTGACCCGCCGACCGAGCCAGCGTTGCTCAATGCGTATTGGACGAACCGAATGCGAATGCACGCCTGGCAATTCGACGGACCGGGTGCGCTCGCCTGCTTGCCGCTGATTGCGAATGCACCTCCGTTCGAAACGCAATCCATCGTGTTGGCACTCATGGACATCATCGCGGGCACATCGACGCCCGACGCGCTGACTGGAGTATTGCGGCAATTCGGCAACGCGAATGCGATCGCCCGTCGTCGATCGTTTTTCTTCCAGCTCATCACTGAAATTTGGACCGCAAGTGGCGAGAATGAAAAAGCGCTCGACGCGCTCGAAGACTCTGCGCGTGGCAAGCTCTCGGATTTGGCGTGGCTCGACAAGTGCCCGGTTCTTGATCCGATCCGAAATCACCCGCGATTTGTAGCGGTTCGTGACCCCATTGCCGCGCGTGCCAAAGAGGCGATCGCTGCGTTGAGCGTGACCTAGACGCCGGCGCGTCGCTCGGCTCACCCGAGTCGGTCGGCGATTTTTTTCGCGAACAAGTATGCGTCGCCGGGCCAGCGCGCCGAAACGTAGCGACCATCTTCGACGACGAACGCATGCGTGTCGTCCGACGCCGTTCCCTTTTTCGTGAGATTTCTCGGACCGAGAACGAATTGCGATTCTGGATTCGTGAGGTTCGCCTTCACCTCGTCTTCGACGTACGCGGGATACGTTCGATAATATTTTCCGAGCTTCCACGCGGTCAAAAAGTACGCAGTGCGCTCCATGTACTTGGGCAAGCATGTCGTGCGTGACGAGGCGAGAACACTGGCGCCCGTTTTGGGATCTTTCGATCGCGCGAGAACCAAGACGCCGTGGCAAATCGCAGCCACGGGGCGGTCGAGGCTCCAAAACGAGCTTATTTTTGCCTGTAAAACGTCGCCACCTAAATATTGGCGCATGCCCGGTGCGTGTCCGCCCGGTAAAATCAGCGCGTCGAAATCTTTCGGATCGATCGCGTTCCAAGAAATTGGCGTGCCGAAATTCTTGTCGGCCTCGAGCTCCGCGTAAAATTCTTTTGGCTCTTTCTCGGCACCGAGCTCACCGAATAGAACGCCGCGCAACAAAAGAGGGTCGCATGCTGCTTTGGTCGCGTTCTCGGTCGCGAAAATGATTTCGTGTCCGAGGCCCGACAAAATTTTCCACGGCACGGAAACTTCGGTCGTGTCGAAATCACGATCGGGCAGGGGAACGAGAATGCGACTCATCACGCCTCCGTTTTCATGTCTCAGGAAGCGCGCGCAAAATCCACGTCGCGATATCGTCGGCTTCTGCTCCGGATTTTCGGAATGCACGCAAGCTCGACGCACACGCGGTGACGATGCGACCACCGCCGAGTCGCGCATGCTCGTCGACGCGTGAACGCGAAATACCCTTGGAAACAGCAGGCATCGTGACAGGCAAGAGACCTCCTGATCCGGCACACGCGCCGCGTTCGCGACGTTGGTCGAACTCCGCAGGCGCCTTTCCCAAAATGCGCGACAGCACGGTCCGCGGTGCTTCGGTCACGCCGAGGCCACGCGAGAGCTGACACGGGTCGTGATAGCGAATCGTTTCGTTTGCGCCGATCGTCTCGAGCCGCCCGAGCTCACGCGCTGCGACTTCGATCAGCAGCTCGATCTGCGGTTTCACCGTGACGCTACTCGCTGCGTAATGCCTGCGAAGCGCCATGGCGCATCCGGCGTCGGCAACGACCACACGCTCCGCATGTTGAATCGACGTAGCCACCCGCTCGGCGTGCACCGCGAACGCCGCATGATCACCCGCGTACAAAAGCGGTAGACCACAGCATCCGGGCATGACGGCAACTGGCTCGCGCGCCAAGCGTGCTGTGGCGTTCACGATGTCGCGGGCGGAGTCGTTGGCTTTGTTGACGTAACCGCACCCCGGTAAAACAAGCGTTTTCGCGTCTGCGCGCGCGTCCGTTTCTTGAGCGAGCCTTTTCGTGGCGGCCGTGGTCTTCGTCTCGTGCGACTCGAAATCCGAAATCACGCGCGCCGCTTCTGGCGGAATGAGACCCGTTTTGCTCAACGCCGAGCGTGCGTCGAGCAACGTGCCCGCGACGTCGTTGCCGTGGTCACATGCGCTCTTGCACGCATGACATCCGGTGCAGGCCCACGCCGGTTGCGCGAAGCTGTCGGTCGCGTCGACGTCGCCGTGCGCCGAAAAATACGCCATCGACATCTTTCCCCACGGCGTGAGCGTCTCGCGTGGCTGCTCGTTGGAGACTGGACACGCGGTGCGACACAGCTTCGGACAGAAGACGCACTTCTCGAGCGCATCGCGTCGAGCCTCGAGCGTCGGCAAACGACGCATGGGTCGCTGGTCGGGCCTCATCGGACCTGATTCAATCGCGTGTAGAGCGCACGTAAGGTGTCAGAGGGCGTTTTGTGCTCTTCCGCGAGCTTCATCATCCACTGCGCCATGTTCATATTTTGGACGTGCAGCTTTCGGCCGAAATGTTCTTCGACGTAAAAAACCGCCTCCGGTGACGTGCGCTTGGCCACCGCAATTCCAGCTTTGAGCGTGAAGCCGCCGACGAACTTGAGCAGTAAGTTTGCCCACGACGACGGTTGGCCGATTTTTTTCGCGAGCTCGCGCGCCTCTTTCACACCGTCGATGCCGAGATGCAAAAGCTCTTTGTCGCCCAGCAACGCATCGATTCCTCCCGCGGAATCGAGCGCGAACGCGATCGGCATGAAGCTCACCATCGTTGCGACGTTTTCGGCGAGCACGCCCTTCTTCATTTGCGCGGTGATGCCGGCTGCTTCGAGATTTTTTTTCAGGTCGAGCAGGGAGGCCGGCGCGCGTTCACTTTCGATCGCAGTCGTTGCGGACTTGGGAAGCCAATAGCGAATCGCCCCATTTTTCTCGTACGAAACGACGCTAGGCATCGTCGGAAAAATACGTGAGCCGAGGCTGGCCTCGAGCCGCTTCATGTCTTCCGGAAACATCGGCGTGAGAACCACGACTGGCGCGGGCGTCGTCGCGAGGAACGAAATCAAATTCGAATCGATCTGGTCTTGGCGAACTGTGACGATGATGACGTCTGCATTTTCGGGAACGCTCGTGACGTAGCTAGGCGAATCGAGCGTGAGCTTTTCGTTGTTGTCGATCTTCTCGAGATGCAGCGCGGCGGATTGCGTTGCACGCGCGCTCCGAACGACGAACGTCACGTCTTGTTTTGCGATTAGCGCGAGCCGCACACCGTAGACAGCGCCAAGCGCACCGGCTCCGACGATTGCAATATGCATATGATCGTCGATCGTTAGTAAAAAAGCCGAGCTACGCGCAGGCGTCCGGGATCAGCGATACGTGAAGCGGAGGTCGTGATCGCAAATGCGGAAGATGTCACCTTCCGCGATCTGCTTTCGGGCGATGCGTTGCCCGTTGTATTCCACGCCGTTGGTCGAGCCCATGTCGACCATGAAGTAGACGCCGTTTTGGAATTCGATCATCGCGTGCTGACGCGAGACGTTCGGATCCTTCACGGTCAAATCACTCGACTGCTTGCCGCGACCGATCACGAAACGATCCTTCGTTACCGGCATTTTTTCGCCTTGATAGACGATCCAAAGTTGGCCGGGCGGATTCGGGTAGCCGTTCGAGCCCATGCCGCCAACGCCATGGCCGCGCGGAAGCGGCGGCGGAACGGAGCGCGGCGGAGGCGGCGCCGAACGCGCCTGCATCGGCTGCTGCATGTGTTGTTGCTGTTGTTGATGCGGCTGCTGGTGTGATTGGCCGCGTGATGGCGGCGGCGGAAGACCGTGCATGCCACCACCACCGCCACGCTGTTGTTGCGGCGGCGGCGGAAGCGGCGCGGGTGCGCGATAATTTTGCTGACCACCCCCGCGCGGAGGCGGTGGCGGAAGCGGATTTGCGGCTCCCATACCCCGCATGCTCGGCGGCGGCGCCGAGTAACCTTGAGGAGGTTGCGATGGCGGCATGGACCCTTGATCACGACCGCCTTGTTGGGTCGGACCTGGGAATGGCGTGCGCTGCTGCGCCGGGTAGCTGCGCTGCCGCGCGTACTGCTTCATCGCCTCATTGATGAGGTAGTCGACGCTGCACTCAAGCTCGCGCGCCATCTGCTCGAACGTGTCCCAAAGCACGTCGCGGCACTGGAACATGCGGGAGCTCTTCTTATTCGGATCGCCGCTCAATTCGCCCTTACCTCGCCGGATGGAAAGTATCGCTAATCCTAAAAAAAATCACAGATTGTCGATCACGACCCCCCGCAGACGCCGGCGCGTAGCTCCGCGCGTCCTCATTTCGAAAGAACCGAGAAAAAACCTTCAAGGCGCGGTCATTGACGGGATCACGCAAAACTGCGTGAAATCGCCGACCGTTTTGATCTCCTTTGAGACCGTGTCGGTGGAGCCGGGCGCTTTCGGAACGTCGCAGGTCCAGCCGCAGTCGTCCGTGGCGTCGCATTTCGGAACCGCCTGTCCGTCGTTCGAAAGCGGCGTGACGACATTGATGTCGGCTTTGCGTCCGCCGTAGAAAAAGCCGAGCGCGGTGAGCTTCGGCCCGAGCTCGTGCGAGGACAGATACGGCATGATCGCGTCGCGCGGCTTCGGTGCGCCGGTCGCCGACGAATCCATTTTCTGGATCAATCCGCCGTACGAGATGCCTTCGGTCATTCCCATTTTCGTCGCGCCGTTGGTCGGCAAATGCGACATGAAATCGCCGATGCTCTTCGTGCCGAGCGTCTTGAGCGCGAGCGAGGCTGCGACCCAACGCACCTTCCATTTGTGACCCTGGAAGAGTTGATAGAGCTTCGGGACGACGATTTCTTTCGGAAGCTCGCCCAAGCGCCCGAACGCCAAATCGCGAACGCCGTCGGGCGTTGCGTCGTCGGATGCGATTGCGAACAAGCGATCGATGTCGTGCGAATTGGTTTTGTCGACGCTGCCTTCGATCGCCGCAAGCGCTGCTTTTCGGCTGTCGTCCGATTTGTCTTTGGATGCCGCGAAATCAAGGCAGTAGTCGATGACCGAACGGCCTCCGACCTTCTTCATCGCGCTGAAGATCTTCTGCAGCTCTTGATCTTGGTACTGCTTCACCTGCGCTTTGAGCTGATCGGGATTCACCTTCTGGCCCGCGCGATTGTCTGCATCTTGAACGAGCGGCGTTTGCTTGTTCACCCAATCTGCGGAGTCGATGTGCTTCGCGATTCCGACGAGCGCGTCCGACGCTTTCTGTTTCGTGTCGGGCTCACCCAAATCGAGAATGAGCGACGCGATGCGATCGGTCTTCGACGACTGCTCGTTCAAGAGTCCTGGCAGCCCACGCACCGAGGAGGCTCCTAAAAATCGGAGCATCTGCTCGACGCCGTATTGCTGCGAAACGTCGAGGCGATTGTCGAAGTCGACCATCGCCCATTGGACGATCGCGGTCGAGAGATCTGCTTTGATTTTGTCGTCCGCGACGATCGGCGGATCGTGCGAAAGCATTGCAAATGCGGCGTCTTTGTAGAGCACCGACGGATCGGCGGGTTGATGACCTGCAGCATCTTTCGGTGGTGGCGGGGCTTCGATCCCCTTCACGAGCTCGGGCGCGAGCGACTCCACCATGCGTTTGCGTTCTTCCGGCGAGATGGTGAGCAGCGCACCCTCGTGCGAGCCGTTGTCGTCCGAAAATCCCTCGATGAGATATGCGACCGTCCAATTTTTTCCGCCGCGCGGCTTCATGCGGATGAGCGAGAGCATCGCCTCCACGCGCAGCGGCCATGCGTATTTGTCGTGCGTTGCGACGGCGTAGAGCTTGCGCGGCCCTTGTTCGGTTGACTCCCAACGATGCACGTCGCTGTCGCTGACAGCGCAACCCGACAGCATCGATGTCCCAGCCAACGCGCATGAAAGCGCGGCCGCGGAAGCCAAGCCGCGGACCCATTTCGAGTGACTCCAATTCGCACGACGCATGAGGGGCGCCATCGTACTCGCAAAGCTCATGGATTCCCAAGCGCTCTGATGTGCTGCTTTTTTAGGCCGTTTTAAGCCCTTTTTGGCGTCGTTCTGGCCCCCTTTTTGGCCCATGACGATCGCCCGACGTACCGTGCGACTTGCAGGTTTCCCCTCACAAAACATGGCCCTCCCTCTTTTTGCTCCACGTCGTCCCGCGCCTTCGGTGCTCGGCGGTGAACATGTCGCGCAAGCACGCGGTCGCGAGGTCGCATCTCTCGTGCTCTGGACTTTTGCGGTCTTCTCACTTCTCGCGCTCGCTTCCTATGAAACGAATGGTGACGGCGTCAGCGTCGGCGCCAATTGGGTCGGGCCCGTTGGTGAAGCGTGCGCGCATGCCGTCGTCGCGGTCGTCGGCGTGATGGCGTGGGTAGTTCCCATCGAAGCGATCTTGCTCGGCATCCCCTTCGTACGCGGGAAAAAAAGCCTAATCACGTCGTCGCGGGTTGCCGGTGATTTGCTGGTTTTGATTTTGGCAGCGGCGCTCGTGCAAGTGGCGTGGCCTGGACGACCGGCATTCGGGCACATGACATCGAGCGGCGTCATCGGCGAATTGTTCGGCGAGCTCTCGCGATCCTTGTTCTCGACCATCGGCAGCTTCATCGTCGGCTTCGCGTGTCTCGGTTTGATTTTGATCAGCCGCGCGTCGTTCTCGTTCATCGCGCTCATGTTGTGGTTCGGTCGGCTCGGCGAAAAGAGTGCGACGAAAACCGCGCACGGCGCTCAACACGTTGCCGAAGCCTGGAAAAAAGCACGCGACCTCGATCGCGAAAAGCGGGAAAAAGAGCGGGAAGCAGCGCTTCCGCATATCGCAACCGAGCTCGGCGACGATGCGACCATCGCGGTCGAGCCTGTCGACGACGAAGAAGAAATGCCGAGTGTGCTCGAGCTCGAAGAAGAGATCGAATCGGTGCTCGTCGAGACGCCGTCGGTCGAGATCAAACCGAAGAAGCGTCCGCGCAAAACCGACAAGCCAAAACTCGATGACATATCAATGAGCTTGAAATCGGAGACTCCGTTCTCCGAGGATCCGCCGATGCCGCCGCTCGTTTTGGATGCGCCGATCGAAGCGCCCAAGGTGAAGAAGCAAAAAGGTCCGCTCGTTCCGACCATCGTCGACACGTCGGCCGAGATGGAAAAAGAGAAGGTCACGAAGAAGGAAGAAATCGCGGCGAAGAAAGAAGAGAAGAAATCAGCGCATGCCTTCAAGCTGCCGCCGTTCGATTTCTTGATTGCTCAAAAGGTCGATCCGACACTCGCCGTCGATCGCGAAGCGCTGCTGAAAAATGCCGAGTTGCTGATCAAAACGCTCCAGGACTACGGCGTTCAAGGCAAAGTAGAGGACATTCTTCCGGGCCCGACCGTGGCGACGTACGAGGTCTCTCCTGCAGCCGGAACGAAGGTGTCGAAGGTCGCGTCGCTCGCCGATGATCTCGCGCTGGCGCTCGCGAAAAAAGTT
>JBDTFL010000754.1:0-5740 GCA_039937955.1 Polyangiaceae bacterium
TCCGAGTTTCATCTACGCGCCGACCTCGTGCGGCATCACGTCACGCGGGCTCCGGAAAAATTGTTGCGGCGAGTACGCCAAGAAATTCGAAACGCGCGACGTGTACACGCTCGCGTACTCCTCGACCTGCGCGCCGAAGATCGACTCTTCGTTCGCCTCTTTGAGGAGCGAGCCCCAATACGGATGAAAGCGTGCGTCGATGCGGCGACTCAACGTGTCGAGCTCGGCTTCGATTTGTTTGAGCAAACCGCGAATCCGCTCGAGCGCGCGTTTCACGCGACCACGTTCCGCTTCGAGCTCCGGAAGGCCCATATTTTGAGGCGATTTCGGTTCGCCGTGCTCGATGAGCTTCGTGAGATCTTTGTAGCGCGCTTGGTAAAATCGGAGGTCGTTCTCCAAGTGCTCGCGCATGTCGCCGAAGGATTGCGCCTGCTCGAAGTCGGGCTGACACGCTTCGTAGGCGATGACCTCGGTCTCCAGCTCCTGCATGATCATCGCCGTGGACCACGCGCTGTCTTTGCGCGAACGCAGAATGTCTCCGTAGATGTGATCGCCGACGTACAAAACCTGATCACCCGAAACACCGAGCACGCGCTCGAAGTCGACGAGATTTCCGCCTTCGTAAATGGGCACGGTGCGGCTCGCGCCCGCTTTTCGAGCTTTGCTCTTGTCGCTGAAGTTGGCGGGTCCGACCTTGTCGCCGTCGCGTTCGAGCAGCGGTCTGCGCTCTTGAAAAAACGCCGGCTTGGTTGCAGCAACGACCACGACGTCGAAATAATTTTTCCACGACGGGTACTCGGCCATCGCGCCGCCGAGCAGGTACGTCATCATGCGGTCGGTGTATTCCCAACGCGAGTTGGTGAGAACGAACAGCTTTTTTCCGGCAGATCGTAGCTTGTGCAACGTGGGCGCGAGCTCGACGTCGCGTTTCACGAACCGCGGCAAGTCCGCCATCACGGCATCCAAAATCGTTCCGTCGCGATGCGCTTCGTCGATGCTCTCGCGAATGTCGGTGAACACCTTGGCGTAGTCGATCGCTTGTCCCAATTTTTCGAGCGCGTCGATCAGCGCCGCGTAAAGAGATGCTTCGCTCAGCGCGTAGAGGGTGTCGATCCAGTGATAACGCGCAGTGGCTGGTCGCGTTTTCTTTGCATGATACAAGCTTCGGAGCTCCTCTTTGGTGAGCTCGCGAAAGCCGTGGTAGCCCTTCGTCACGTGCTTGTAGCGGTCCATCTTCAAGATGTGACCAAAGCGCTTGTCGATCAAAAGACCGCGCACCGCGAACTCGGTCGCCTGCGGAATCTCTTTGATGAGATCCGGATAACCGCGCTTCACGAGCTTGGTAACGGTCGCTTCGATAGAGAGGCGATCCATCTCTGGCTGGTCTTAGATCGCCAGCGTGTAATCCATGTCGAAGCCGACGTAGCTGATCGTGCTCATGCGCAAATCACGATTCACGAAAACGCGTTTCGCACGGGGAATTCCCGGTCCTGGTGCACGCACCAGCAAATCTTCGATCGGCAAAAAAAGCTGCTCGCCGAGATCCGCTTTGACGTTCTTCGGTTGAGGGGCGACCGGCTCGCCGTCCGGCTCATGAGCCAGCGGCGCTTTGGGATTCGTAATTTCGAGGAGGTCGGAAGCTTCGGTCACGCGACTTGCCCACGTTTTCGGGCCGGAACACAAGCATATGCTAATTCGAGAATGATGACGAAGCCGGCGCGCCCAATATCTCGATTGGTGGTGCTCAAAACGGGAGATCCGGTGCCTCGTGTGGCCGAGACCCGCGGGCAATTCGCGGATCTCATCATTGGCGCCGTCGGAGACTTGTGGAGCGAAGAGTGGGCAGCGGTCGATGTGCGCACCGAGCCCCCTCCGGATCCGGACAGCGCTGCTGCATTCATCATCACCGGATCCTCGTCGAGCGTGACCGAGCGCGCCGAGTGGATGCTACGCACCGAAGAATGGATCCGAAACGCCCACGCGAAGCAGACCCAGATTTTCGGAATTTGTTTTGGTCACCAACTGATCGCGCAGGCGCTCGGCGGCCTCGTTGCAAAAAATCCGCGCGGTCGTGAAATCGGAAAAGTGACGGTCGAGCGGATCGCGGACGACCCCATTTTCGAGGGACTTGGGCAGTCCTTCGATGTTCACGCGACGCACGTCGATTCAGTGGTCACGCTTCCGCCCGATGCAAGGTTGCTGGCCAAGACCGCCCTCGAGCCGAACGCTGCGTTTTCGATCGGCGAGAATATCCGCGCGGTTCAGTACCATCCCGAGATCGACGACGAGGTGATGCGCGAGTATTTGAAGGCGCGTTGGGAGGTCGTGAAGACCGAAGGGCTCGACATCGACGCGATTTTCAATGGCATCGGCAACGTCCCCCACAACGCAGCGACTCTCCAAAATTTCATAGCTCAGCTCGTTTCGGCTCGCGGCGGCGTGCGGGCGTAAAGATTTCGTGCAAGACTCGCGCGACTTAAACGATGGGCACAGCAACGCTTACGACGTCAGATTGGCTTCGACTTCTGCATAAACGGCGCGAGCGCATGGACGCCGAATCGCTCGATCTTTCCACGCCAATCGTGTGGGAAAACGAAGCGGAACGTGAAGCGGCGATCGCATTCTTCAACGCCGCGTTTCGCGCCGAGGAGTCGGGTCTTCGTCAGGCACACGAAATCGCCGGCGAGATCGCCGAGTGGGATCCGGAGCTCGCGGAGGTCCTCAAGCTCTACGGCGACGAAGAAGGATGGCATCGCGAGCTGCTCACGACGTTCATCGCCTATCTCGGCGGTGAGGTTCGCCCGATGGGGCCGACTACGCGCACCTTCTACAAGCTCTACGCGCGCGCGAAACGCCACGAGACGATCGTCCTCACGAATCTGATGTTCGAGACCATCGGCGCGACGACGTATCGGCTCGCGCTCCGCACTGCGAAACCGCATCCCGCGATTCGTCAGATGCTCACCATTCTCACGCGCGACGAGAGCTTTCACGTTCCGCTCAATGCCCATTTCTTGCGCTGCATCTTGAACCAAAAAGCGGCGCATGAAAAAGCCGCGAACGGAAATCAAGCCGAATTGAAGCTCCGCGTCATCTATCACGCGCTCACGGCCAGCTTGATGGCATCAGCGGCAGCAAGCCGTCGGCGCGCAGAAAAATTCGATCACATTCCGTTCAAGACGTTGGCGCGCGCGTACGCCGAGCATCTGGGTCGGCTGTTCGTGCACTCGGAAGATCTCGGATTTTCACCGTCACGCGTTCTGCTCGCGTCGGTGGGCCTGCAGAAAAAAGATCTCTACGAAGGTGATGACGTTCTCTCGGTAGATGCCGCGCTGAAATCTGCCGATCGATCACAGGTTGTCGTTACGTCGCTCTAGATCCGATTTTCGCGCCTCATTTTTGTAACGCGTGCAGCGAACTAGAAACGAAATCCCCGGCACCGTGCTCTTGGAACACGGACGCGCCTGACGCAAGTCGTCAGCAAAAAAAACGTCCACGGTGTGCTCGAATTGTTTACCAATCTCCGATCTTCGCGCTACGAGGGGAGTCAATGAGACGCGACAAACCCTCCGCACACCCGTCAGCGACGGGAAGGGAAAGCGGCCGCCGCCATCGTGCAGCGAACCCAATCGAAGCTAATGCGGTTACCTCGGATCTCGCGCCGGCAATGGTGGATGCGCTCTCCGACATCCTCCGCGAGGAAAATCGCGGCGGCGGTCAACGAGTAGCGTAAGCCATCAGAAGTTCGCGGACGGCGCGCACTTCCCGGTGATTTCCGCGTCGTCGACGACGAGCACGCAGCTCTGGAAAACATCCATTCCGAGCACGCCGTCGAATCTGCACGCGCCAGTTTCAGTCGCGTCGTCGAGCAGCTGAATGTCGATCGTGGTGCGAACAGCGCCGACGGTCACGGCGATTTTTGGAAGCCGGTGCGAGTCGATCGCGCCGCCCGCGCCGTAGCCGCGATCGAGGCCGTCCGACGAATGCATCGTGAGCGCCCGTGCGGGTGCCGATTGCGGGCGCAGATCGGTTGCCCACGCGCCAGTGTCGACCATCATCTTCGCGTTCGTGTCGCCGATCTTTGCGGACACGAAGTAAACGCCGCCGCATTTTTCGGCGCGCCCGAGCGTTGCGCCGTTTTTTGAAAGCGTCCGCTCCGCGGCATCGCGAGAGCTCATCAGCGTCATCGCTTTGTTGGGAAAATCGAGCACCACCGCGCCGCTGCCGGCGAGTTGTTGCGGCGACATGACGACGCCGAGATCGTTCGATTCGTTGCCGCCCGCAGCCGTGATCATCGCGACCGTGTCGGGGACGGATCCCCAACCGTCGAGCTTCATTTGCGGCTCGTCGAGTCGGCTCGCTTTGATGGTGCGCCCGATGTGATCGGTGGCGCTCTGACTGATGTCGTCGGCAAAAATTCTTCGGATCATCCAATCCGAAATGAAATGCCGGGAAGCTCCGGTGTCGATGAGCATCCACGTTTCTTTTCCATGAACGCTCCCGTGCACCGCCGGTGCGCGCACGCGGTTCGGTAAAAATGTAATTGCCGCGACCTTGCCTTTGCTGCCCGCGCCAGACATCGAGCCCTTGAGAACGTTCGGATCCTCTTTCGAATCGAGCACGAACGCCTCTTCGGCAATCGGTGGTGGCGATTTTGCGGCCGACGCACACGAGGACGTCGCCAACAAAATCGGCAGTAACGAAATACGCGAGAAATGACGCACGATCAGCGCCCGCGCCGTTTCCCTTTGCCAGGCATGCCGAACGGCGCGCGTGATCGCGTCGGACCGCTCTTCTTCGCGGTGCCGCTTTGGGATCGTGACGACATCATCGGCGCGTCGTCGAACGGCACGAGACAATGCGGCGCGCGTCCGATCAAATCACCGCGGCCCGCTTTTTTCAGCGCCTCACGCGCGAGCGGCCAATGCTGCGAGTCCCAATAAAAGATGAGCGCTTTCATCATGCGCTTCTCTCGCAAATCAGTTGCAGAATACACCTTTTCGCCGGTGAGCGGGTCGGTGCCCGTGTAGAACATCGCGGTCGCAATCGCCATCGGAGTGGGACTGAAGTCCTGAACCTGACGCGGTCGCATGCCCTTCGCTTTCAAGTACAGCGCGAGGTCGATGGTGTCTTGCATCGTCGAGCCTGGGTGGCCGGTGATGAAGTACGGAATCAAATATTGCTCTTTGCCAGCATTCTCACTCGCTTGGCAAAACGCTTGGGCGAAGCGCTCGTAGCTCTTGATGGCGGGCTTTTTCATCTTGTCGAGGACCTTGTCGCTCGAGTGCTCGGGCGCGACCGACAGCTGGCCGCCGGTGTGATGCGTCGCGAGCTCTTTGATGAATTCGGGGCTTTTCTCCGCTAAATCGTAGCGAATTCCACTTGCAATATACACGCGTTTGATGCCCTTTTCGACGCGCACCTTCTTCATCAAGTCGATCAGCGGATCGTGATCGGTCTTCAAATTTTCGCAGATGCCCGGATGCACGCACGAGAGACGACGACACGCGCTCTCGGTCGCGTCGTCCTTGCACGTCATCTTGTACATGTTGGCGGTGGGGCCGCCCACGTCGGAAATCACGCCGCTGAAGCCCGACATGCGCGACAACTGCCGCACTTCACGGAGCACGCTGTCTGCCGAGCGGCTCTGAATGATTCGGCCCTCGTGCTCGGTGATGCTGCAAAACGTGCAACCGCCGAAGCAGCCGCGCATGGTCACGATGGAATGCTTGACCGTTTC
>JBDTFL010000755.1:0-9117 GCA_039937955.1 Polyangiaceae bacterium
CTTCAAAGACGGCAGCAATCAAGAAATCCAACAACGCGATTTGCCGAAGCCGTGCGTCGACACCGGCATGGGGCTCGAGCGCATCGCGAGCGTGCTCCAAGGAAAAACGAGCAACTACGACACCGACTTGCTCCGCGCGCTCGTCGAAAAAGCCGCGGAAATCAGCGGCAAATCGTATCGCGGATCGCAAGCCGACGACGACGTCTCGATGCGCGTGATCGCCGACCACGCACGCACCACGGCGTTTTTGATCGCGGAAGGCGTCTTCCCCGACAAAGGGGGCCGCGAATATGTTTTGCGTCGCGTAATGCGTCGCGCGATTCGCCACGGACATCGGCTCGGAATCGTTGAGCCGTTCCTTCATGAGGTCGCGGCGGTCGTCGTCGAAAAAATGAGTGACACGTATCCCGAGCTCGCCGCGCGCAAAGATTTGATCGAGAACGTCACCCAACAAGAAGAGGTCCGCTTTCGTCAGACCATCGATCGCGGTCTCGAGCTCATCGAAAAAAACAAAACGTGGCGCGAGGAAAACGGGAAAAAGATTTTGCCCGGCGACGTCGCGTTCAAGCTCTACGACACGTTCGGTTTCCCGCTCGACCTCACCGAGGTGATCGGAAATGAAGCTGGATTTACGGTAGATGCTGAAGGCTTCGAGCGCGCGATGGACGAGCAGCGCGCACGCGGCGCCGGATCGAAGGTCGGCGACGCATCGATCGAAGCAGTGTGGCGCGTCGCTTTGGAAAAAGTTCCAGGCAACGCTGTGCGTTTTACCGGCTACGAACGCGAAGACGGTGACGCGAAAATCGTCGCGATCGTGAAAGACGGCGCGCTGGTCGAATCGGCGAACGCCGGCGATCGCATTTCAATCGTCACCGACAGCACACCTTTTTATGGCGAGGCAGGCGGACAAACCGGCGACCGCGGAACCATTTCGAAGCACAGCGAGATGGATGCATTTTCGCTGGACGTCGAAGACGTACAGAAGCCCGTTACGGGTTTGATCGAGCACACGGGCGTCGCAAAGCAGGGGAAAATAAGCGTTGGCGACATCGTGAAGATGGAGGTCGATCACGCGCGACGAACCGCAACGCGTCGCAATCACTCCGCCACACACCTTCTGCATTGGGCGCTGCGCCAAACGCTCGGCGAGCAGGCCACGCAAAAAGGATCGCTCGTCGGACCCAGTCGCATGCGTTTCGATTTTTCGCACGGCCGCGCGGTCACACACGACGAGCTCCGCAACATCGAAAAATTGGTGAACGAAAAAATTCTCACCAACGCACCAGTGCAAACCGAAGTGCTACCGATCGACGACGCCAAGAAAAAAGGCGCCGTCGCGATCTTCGAAGAAAAATACGGCGACGTGGTGCGCGTGCTCACGATGACCAAAGATTCGGTCGAATTGTGCGGCGGTACGCACGCACGATCCCTCGGAGAAATAGGGCAATTCAAGATCGTCAGCGAAGGCGGTGTCGCTGCTGGAGTTCGCCGCATCGAAGCTGCAACCGGCATGAACGCGCTCGGGTACACGCAAGAGATCGAAGATCGACTCGGCGTGGTCGCGCAGGCGGTCGGCGCTGCTTCCGCGCAGCTCCCCGAAAAAATCGAAAAGCTCCTCGGCGAAAAAAGATTGCTCGAGAGGGAAGTCGCCGATCTCAAAAAGAAGGTCGCGATGGGCGGTGGTGGTGGCGGCGGCATCGACACATGGGTGCAATCTGCACGCGATATCCCGGGCGGAAAAGCGCTCGCCGTGAAGGTCGACGCACCGGACGCCACGACCCTTCGCGACATTGCCGACAAAATCCGCGACAAGCTCGGAGACTGCGTCGTGTTGGTCGGCGCCGTTCAGGGGCCCAAAGCAGCGCTCGTCCTCACCGTCAGCAAAAGCCTCACCGACAAATTCAAAGCGGGCGAGCTCATCAAACCGGTCGCCGAAATCGTCGGCGGCTCCGGCGGTGGTCGACCGGACATGGCGCAGGCCGGCGGCACGCAAATCGACAAGATCGACGACGCGCTCGCCGCGTTCTACGCGCGCTTCACATAGTCGCGATTTTGCGCTTTTTTTGGCTGTCGATGCGATCGCGGAGCTCTGGTCGCATGTAGATCGCGTCCAATTCGACCTGCCCGAGCGCCCGGAGCAGGACCGAAATCTTCTCTGTGATGGGGGCCTCGGAGTCGACCAGGATCGTGCGAACCCCTTCGATTCGGCAGATTCCGCCACGATGACGTTCGAAGACATCCGGATCGAGCGGTTCGAGCCGCACTTCGATGCCGGCACGTTTTGCAACATTCAAGAGCTCTCGAACGACTTCTTCGGGGCTCATTTTCCCGAGGTTAGCACCTTGCGCGGCGCATCAGGATCGACGACCCTGGAGCCTGTGACCGAGTCATCTCGGAGCGCGAGCTCAGCCCCCCCGATCTCTCAAGGGACGATCATCAATGATCGCTACGAGATTCGGCAATCCCTCGGAAAAGGGGGAATGGGTGAGGTGTTTCTTGCGCACGATCGAGCCACGCAGCAGGCCGTCGCGCTGAAGATCGTTCGCGAAGAATCGCGCATGCCCGGCGACGACGAGGCGCTGCGCCAAGAGCTGCTCCACGCGCGTTCGGTGAGCCATCCGAACGTGTGCCGTGTGCACGATCTTTCGCCGTCGCAATACGGGCCGATCTTGGTGATGGAGCACATCACCGGGCAGACGCTGCACACCCATATTCGCCGCAAGAAAGCGCAGGGCGGTTACACGTCCGACGAGTTCCGAAGAATCGCGAGCGATGTTTGCTCGGGCGTCGCTGCCATTCATGCAGGTGGCCTCGTTCATGGGGATTTGAAGCCCGGAAATGTCATGGTCACGACCGATCCCGACGGCGGATTCGGCAAAGCGATCGTGTTGGATTTTGGTTTTGCAAAAGAACGCGCGCGCGCGAGCGGCCGTCGGCCTGGCGCACCCCCGGATGGCGGAACGCCCAATTACATGGCGCCCGAACGCATTCGCTCGGGCGGCGCGTCGATGGAAGACGACGTTTACGCGCTCGGTCTCACGCTCTGGGAAATGTGGACGTGCCGCGTTCCGGAGCCCGGTTACAAACCGCGCGCGAAACCGATGCGTCAGCAAATCATGTTCGACGTGCCGGCCGGTTTGTCGGTCGACGAAATCAAACAGGTCTTCCGCTGCCTGGCCGATGATCCGCAGCAGCGTCTCGTCGCGCGCCATCTTCGCTTTTTCAATCCCGCGACAATGACGACGAATCCCGTGCAATTACCGCGGGAACGTCTCGATCCCGGACCGCCGCCCGGCCGCAACACGACCGCGCAATTCATGGCCGGCCAACAATCGTTGCTCGCTACGTTCGCGACCAACGCTCCCGAGTTCGTCGGCGAATTGATCGCGCTCGACAAACCGGAGATCACCGTCGGTCGTCGTAGCGACAACGACTACGTCATGCCCGAAGCGACCGTCAGCGGGCAGCACGCAAAATTCAAATGGTCGGCGGGCAGCTGGGTCGCCGAGGACATGGGATCCACGAACGGCACATACGTCGATCACACGTTCGAGCGTCGCAAGTCCGTCAACTTGATGCACGGCGGAGAGATTCAGCTCGGCGAGCTGCGTCTCAAATTGGTGAGCTTCGCGAAAGACAGCGCCGGTCACAAACGCGCGCGGACGTACTTGGCGAAACGCGACGGCCTCTCCGGTTTGCTCACGCGCGAGCAGGTGCTGCGTGCGCTCGACGAAGAAGCGAGCTTCGCCGAATGGGTGGAGTCACCGCTCTCCATCGCGCGTTACGAATTGCGCGGACCGAATCGTTTGGTTTCGGATCGCCCGACCATTCTGGAAATGCTCGCGTTCCGTCGCGCCGCGATTCGCGTGCTCGAGCTCACGGATATGCTTCTTTTGTCGCTGATCGCGGTGACTGCGGGTCGCACGGGTCCGCTGCGTTTTGCGGTGGCGATGGTGGGTCCCGCCCAACAAGAAGCGCGCAATCTTGTGGAGCAGGTCGTCGGACAAGTGCAAGGAATGTTGCCGGAGGGGTTGGATCTCGTCGCGTCGATCGCGCGTCACGAGCCCGGGGTCAGCGTTCGAAGTTTGATCGATCCACAAACTTAACATTCCCCAATGGCGTTCTTAGAGCGCGAAGAACATCGCGCGCAGCTTCGAGTCGCCGGCGCATTTCTGCTCGGCGCGGCTCTCATTGCAATGCCGATTTATTTTTGGCATCGATCCAAAAATCCGCGAGCGGTAGAGGCGCTCACTTCCGATGTCGACGCCGGACCGATCGTCGACGCAGGGATTGTCGATGCCGCCGTCGTCGATGCCGGACCACCTTCGGAGACTGTCGTCGTCGGGGTGCCGCGCGTTCTCGAATGTCACGACGAGGGGAGCAAAAAAACCGAGCCCTCCGACTGCGATCATCCCGCGACCATCGAAGCGGCGCTTGCGGCTGCGATCTCGTCGACTGCCGTTTGCGCAAAAGGCGAGACGGGGACCATCGCGTACGAGCTCGACGTGAGTTTTTTGCGAAAGCGAAATCCCCTTGAAATTACGGCTCCTCATGACGAACGCACCGTGAAGAATGCCAAGACCGCGCGCGCGTGTGCGGTCGACGTGAAGAGAGCGATGCTCGGCGCGATCGATCCGGATGGCGGAATTCCGCGCAACGTGATGGCGTCCGCGCCGCACGCGCACGGTCGCTACAAGCTTCTCGTGACCGCAACCTACGCCGCGCCGTAACCAATCCAGCGCTCTGCTACACTTTGAAGAGAGGGGACATGCGCCGATCGAGACTCGTTGTGTTCGCCGCCGTCGCATTTGCATTCGTCGCCGCCGGCGCCGCATGTGGGTTGCAAGATGGTGGAGAGGGCATCGCCGTGAACGATTCCCGCGATGGCTCAGGCTCGCCCGACGCGCTCATCGACGGCACGATCGTCGACGGCACCTCGCCAGGTGACGGATCGAATCCGCCCGGCGACGGCGGAGCGATCGACGGATCTGGGCTCGACTCTTCGCCTCCCGCAGACGCTGGAACACCTTATTTTTGCGGCCCAAAGGCGGTCGGCAACTGCGCAACAGACTGTCCGGGCTTTCCCGTTTCGTGCGGTCCGGTGTGCTTCGCAGGTTGCGGTGCGTGCCCGGGTGCGAATTTCGAATGCGATTCGTGCTTCAGCGATGGCGGTCGATCATTCAGCGCGTGCGAGCCGCAAGACGCCGCAGCCTACTCGGCATGCTTGGTCGGTCAGACGCGTTGTCCATGCACCGATCAAGGCAACTGTCCTGGCCCCAACCAAACCTGCGAAGGAATGATGTGCTTCGAATGCGGAGAGGTCGACGCCGGAAACTCTGGCGACATCTGCAAAACCGGATCGGGTGGGCACATGTGCAAAACGGATCAGACGCACTACGGCGAGTGTTTTTAGCGAAGCGTTAGGGGCGCTGGCCGCGCGCGGCTAGGCGAGCTACACACGTCGTGCATGTGCGGCGTCTTCGGTATTTACGGTCATCCTGAAGCGGCGAACCTCGCGTACCTCGGTTTGCACGCGCTTCAACATCGCGGGCAAGAATCGGCAGGAATCGTCACGAGCGACGGCGCGCAGCTCTACGCGCATCGTTCGATGGGCCTGGTTCAAGACGCATTTCAAGAAGAGCATCTCGCGAAGCTGCCCGGAAAAATCGCGATTGGTCACGTTCGCTATTCGACGGCTGGCGGCTCGCATCTGAAAAACGCACAACCGTTCGCGGTCGACTACGCGAAGGGCTCGCTCGCCGTTTGTCACAACGGAAATCTCACGAACGCGGAGGAGCTGCGCGCGGAGCTCGAAGCGCAGGGATCGATCTTCCAATCTTCGGCCGACACGGAGGTCATCGTGCACCTCGTCGCGAAGTCGACGCAGGTCGCGCTCGAGGATCGCATCACCGACGCGCTGGCTCGGGTGGAGGGCGCGTACTCGTTGCTCTTCATGAACGAGGACACGATGATCGCGGTGCGTGATCCGCGCGGCATTCGCCCGATGTGCCTCGGTATTTTGCCGGGCAATCGTGATGCACACGTTTTCGCGAGCGAGCCAACGGCGTTCGATTTGATCGACGCCGAATACGTGCGCGACGTCGAGCCCGGAGAAATGATCGTCATCGATCACACCGGCATGCGTTCGATCCGTTTGCCCCAGGTCGCCGACAAAAAAAGGTGCATTTTCGAATACGTGTACTTTGCACGTCCCGATTCTTACTTCGCGGGCGTAAAAGAAAATGGCGGTGGCCGCGCAACCAAACGCAGCGTTTACGACGTGCGAAAAGCACTCGGCGAAAGGCTCGCGCAAGAGCATCCCGTCGAAGCGGACGTCGTCATTCCGGTTCCGGACTCGGGCGTTCCTTCGGCGATCGGCTACGCCGCAAAATTGAAAATTCCCTTTGAAATGGGGCTGATTCGTTCGCACTACGTCGGGCGCACGTTCATCGAGCCGCAACAATCGATTCGTCACTTCGGCGTTCGTTTGAAGCTCAACACCGTCGACAACATCATTCGTGGCAAGCGCGTCGTGGTGCTCGACGACTCGATCGTGCGTGGCACCACCTCACGCAAAATCGTGAAGATGGTACGCGACGCCGGCGCGCGAGAGGTGCACTTGCGCATTTCGAGCCCGCCTACCGAATGGCCTTGTTACTACGGCATCGACACGCCGACGCGTCGCGAGCTCATTGCGTCGTCACACTCGGTCGACGAGATCGCGCGCTACGTCACCGCAGACACGCTCCAGTATTTGTCGCTCGACGGAATGCTCGACGCCGTCGCCGGAAAAGGCGCGACCGACGCCGACAAGAATGCGTTCTGTCACGCGTGTTTTTCCGGCAAATACGCGATCGCGTTCACGCCGCCGAGCAAACGCCAAGTGCGTCTCGTCGGCGTTTGACCGCGCAAAAGCCGAGCAACGCGCAAAAGTGGCTAGCTAAAGTCCGAGGCCGCTGAGATCGATGCTGGTGAGACAAATGCCAGTGGGGCCGAGCGGAAGGCTTCCGCCGCCGCTGGCTGCTGCGATGTCGAGGCAGCAGTGGCTCGAGTCGCAGGGCGAGCTCGATCCACATGATGCGGGGCTGTTCTTGCCGACGAAGGTGATGAGCTCTTCGATCGTGATCGTGAGGCCGTCGGTGATGTCGCACGTGCCGCCGCCCGTGAAGATCACGCCGGCGTCGTCCGGTGGCTTGACCGTTCCGGAATCGATCGGCGTTGCGCCGCCCGAGTCGGTGGTGGTCGTCGAGCCGCTGTCGCTGGGCGATCCATAACCGGAGTCGATCACTGCGCCGCTGTCCGTAAGGCCAGTGCCCGTACCGGTTCCTGCTCCGGTGCCGTCGCCGGACACGGGATTTCCACTAGCGCCGCACGCGCCGATCATCACCGCCAAAACACCCAAGCTCGCAACAACACCAAACGTCTTCATTCCACGCATATACGAGCCCGATTTCATTTAATTCCGAAGAACGAAGAAATATCGGCTTGAGTCACTTGGCAACGCAGGTGGATTGCGTGCTGCCGCTGAATAGCATGTCGAACGGTGGCGGAAGGCTTCCGCCGCCGCCCAGCAATGCTGCGATGTTCACACAGCAATCCGACGGGTTCGTGCACGAGTCGTCGGTTGCGTTGCACGCGCCGTCGCCGCCGGATTGCAAGGCGCCGAAATACCCGATGGCTCCCGCGCCGCTCAGATCGCAGTCGTTTTGCGGACCCGCGTCGAACGGAACGATCGGACCCGAATCGTACGGAGTCGTCACGTGGCCGGAATCGGTCGTCGTGACCGAGCCCGCTTCGTACGTGTACGAAGTGTCCGCTGCCGCGCCGCTGTCAGTTGCGGCACCCGACCCACCTGGGACCGTCGGATCATTTCCGCTGGCCGAGCACGCACCGACCAGCGATGCACAGAACAGCGCAGAGACAACCCCGAGCCCGAAACTCTGGTAGCGACGCATGCGCAACCTTATGCGCGCATTCGCGACGTGCAACGAGAAAGTGCGCGCCACGTCGCGAAATCGACCGCAAATTCGCGCCACGTTGCGTGATGTCGCGATGGGTGACGACTCTTGGCGCGCGTGGCCATACTGCGCTCCACGCGTGCGAAGCGCTCGGGGCGATCCGCTGCGAACGTCTCAGCCCGCTTCGTCGTAAATTCGAATGCCGCGGAAAAGTGCGCTGTCTCCGCGCTCGAAAACCATGAGCCCTTCTTTGGGAGCCGTCTCGCCGCCGCGCACGCGTTCGGTCTCGTATTCGATCGCGCAGGTTTGCCCATCGTCGGCCGCACGACGAACGAGCGGAACCCAGTCGTTCGCGCCGTGCGCATTTTGGAGGAGCGCAACGTAGAAGCCGTGAAGCTGATCGCCTGGGCGCGCGTGCACTTTTCCGGAGCCGTCGCGCAGTGTGCCCGCGAGCTCGAAGCTTTGAACCAGCGCATCTGCGTCGCCCAAACGGAGCGCGCCGAGATGCGATGCGACGTCGTCAGCCACCGTCGGCTCTTTTTCGAGCGGGAGCCGCGGCGGACGAACCGCCTGCCAACGATCGAGCGGTTGCGTAGCGTGATAAACGCGGACGTCGACCTCGCGGGCGCGACGACGCTCAACGACGACGGCTACGGGAAGGTCGACGTGTCGGCCTCCGAAACGCAGCGACAAGTGTCCTTCGGTGACGTCGCGATCGACGCCGACCAACGTGCGATCATGCGTGTACGCTGCGCCGGAATCGGTCAGCCATTTTGCGAGTGTCGTCAGCTTCGATTGGATTTCGCCGAGCCCCGCCGCCGCGCCGAAGATCGGCTCGTACATGGTGGCTCGTCCGCCCAAACGAATCGCAAGCTCTTGCTGCGCTTCGCCGATCAATGCCGGGAAGTACACTTCGGACAATTTCCCGCGGAGGCGCGAGGACGGTCGTTCGGCGTCTTCGTCGAACATGCAAGTAGAACGATAAGCGCCCAGCGCAGCCGACACAACGAGCATCTCGCGCTCGCGGCACAACGACGAGCTAGCTGACGGGCGCCTTGACGAAATGGGCGCCGTGCGTGAGGTTCTTTCTATGAGCGGTTCGGCACTTTTTTCGGCGCTTCCGAGTCGTGTGACCGTCTACGAAGTCTCACCGAGAGAC
>JBDTFL010000756.1:0-7321 GCA_039937955.1 Polyangiaceae bacterium
GCCCAGCAAAAAGCCGAGATCACGTATTTGACGGGAAAAATAGGGTGGGCGGCGGACTACGTGCTCACGCTCGGCGCCGACGAAACGAGCGCGGACCTCACGGGCTGGGTCACGCTGCGCAATCACAGCGGCGCAAGCTACGAAAACGCGAAGTTGAAATTGGTCGCCGGCGACGTTCAAAAAATTCGCGCGCGCGACCAAGAGCAGGCCTATGGCGGAGAAGATTTCAACGGGTTATCCGAGCTCGACGACCGCAAGCAGCAGTTCACGGAAGAAGGGTTCTTCGAATACCACCTCTACACGCTCGATCGTCCGACGACGCTGCTCGACAACGAGGACAAGCAAGTCGTCTTGCTCGAGGGCCATGGCATCCGCACCGACAAGCGCCTGATCTTTTTTGGTCAGCAAAATTACTATCGCGGCAGCTATGGGCAGGTCACGTCGAACCAAAAAGTCGGTGTGTTTCTCGACATCGAAAATAAAGAAGCGAACCACCTGGGCATTCCGCTGCCGAAGGGCATCGTGCGCGTCTACAAAGCGGACGCGAGCGGCGCGAAGCAATTCATCGGCGAGGACGCCATCGATCACACGCCGCGCGACGAGAAATTACGCATTAAAATGGGTGAATCGTTCGATGTCGTCGGAGACCGAGTCGAGACGAATTGGAAGACGCTCGGTACGTGTCGCTCGGAATCGACATGGGAGATCACGCTCAAGAATCACAAAGATACCGACCAAGTCGTGCAAGACGTGGAGCCGGTCGGCGGCGATTGGGAGATCTTGAAGTCGAGCCAGCCGTACGTGAAACAAGACGCACACACGTTCACGTTCAGCGTGAACGTGCCGTCGCGAAAAGAAATCAAGATCACCTACCGCGTCGTCGTGAGCTGGTGCTGAGAATGGCCATCTGGTTCGCTTCTAGTTTCAGAACAGGAAATCCAAAATGAAATCGTCGACGCTGCGTGCCCTTACTTTGCTCGGAGTCGTGGCCACCGCCGTTCCGGCGATCGCCCAATCAGCACAAAAACAAGCGGCTCCCGCGTTTCATTCGACGCAGGCAGACCGCGAGGACATTTCGATCACCGTCTACAACTCGAACTTCGGATTGGTGCGCGAGGTCCGAAATATCTCGGTCGGCCAAGGTCGATCGGAGCTCGAGTTCCGAGACGTCGCTGAGCAGATTCAGCCGGCGACCGTGAACATCAAATCGCTGAGCTCGCCAAACGCGCTTCGCGTGCTCGAGCAAAATTATCGTTACGATCTCCTGAGCCCGCAGAAGCTTCTCGAAAAATACGTCGGCAAGCGCATCAAGGTTTATCGCTGGAACGAGAAGACCGGAAAAGACGACGCCTACGACGCGGACGTCCTCAGCGTTTCGAACGGCACCGTGCTCAAGATCAACGGCGAAATCACCTACGATTTCCCGGGTCGTTTTGCATTTCCAGAAGTGCCGCAAAACTTGATCGCGAAGCCCACGCTCGTTTGGATGCTCGACTCACAAACGCCGAAACAAAAAGTGGAGGTCACGTACCTCACGCAAAATTTGAATTGGCAGGCCGACTACGTGTTCGTGATCAACGACGCTGACACGCAAGGCGACCTCACGGGTTGGGTCACGCTCACCAATCAGACCGGCACCAGTTACGAAAATGCGAAATTGAAATTGGTCGCAGGTGACGTGCAGCGCATCCAGCCGCCCGGCAATTACGAATACGCAAAAGCCGATCGCGCGTACGCACCCGCGGCGTCAGCGGCGCCGCAATTCAAAGAAGAAGGGTTCTTCGAGTATCACCTCTACACGCTCGAGCGTCCGACCAACTTGCTCCAAAACGAGCAAAAACAAGTGGTTTTGCTCGACGCCAAAAATATCGGCGTGAACAAGAAGCTGATCTTTTTCGGCGCCCAATACTACTACCGTGGCAGCTATGGCCAGGTGATGGCGAACCAAAAAGTCGGCGTGTACTTGGACATCGAAAACAAAGAAGCGAATCACCTCGGCATGCCGCTGCCGAAGGGCATCGTGCGCGTCTACAAAGCCGACAAATCCGGCGCCAAGCAGTTCATCGGCGAAGACCAAATCGATCACACGCCGCGCGACGAAAAGCTGCGCATCAAAATGGGCGAAGCCTTCGATGTGGTCGGTGACCGCAAAGAGTCGGACTGGAAGACGAACGGCAGCTGCGGCGGTGACAGCTCTTGGGAGATCACGCTCAAGAATCACAAAGACACCGCGGTTGACGTCGAGGACTACGAGCCGATCGGCGGCGACTGGGAAATTCTTTCGTCGAGCATCCCGTCCAAGAAAAAAGACGCGAATACCTTCACGTTCGACGTGAAAATTCCCGCACGCAAAGAGGTGAAGATCACCTATCGCGTGCGCGTTCGTTGGTGCTGATCACGCTTTAAAACAAGCCAATTTCGGATCGCGTCAGTTGCTGCCACTGTCGGGTGCGTTGCCGCACAGAAGTGCGAGACCGAGCGACGCAAGGCCCGCGCCGCACTTTCCGTTGCTGCATGATCCGGAGCTGCACTGCGGGCTCGTCGTGCACGCTGCGCCGCTGTTTAGTTGCACTGTGCATGTATTTGTCCCGGTCGTGTCGCAGTAGTCGCCGGCCGCGCATTCCGTCGTGGTCGTGCAGGCCGAGCCCGTGGCCTTGGCAGTGATGCACGTGTCGGTGCTCGTGTTGCAGTTCGCGCCCGGCGCGCATTGCTCGGCGGTGCACGGATCGCCGACCTGTCCGAGCGCGAGGCACGTGTACGTCTGCGGATCGCAAGTGACACCTTCCGATACGAAACAGTAGACGCCTTGTGACGGCATTCCTGCGTCCGCTTGATCTTGGTAATCGGTCTCCGTTGCGCCGTTCGAGGTCTTCACGGTGCCGAGACACGGACCATCCCCGGCTTTTCCGTGCGTTTCGACCTGACAGATCCTCGTGTCGGTGCTCGTCGTGAAATTGTAGTAGTCGTGGCAGGCAACGCTGTCGCCGCTCGGTGCCGCTGCGCAGTCGCTGTCGCCCGAGCATTTTCCGCCGGGTTGAACGTTGCCGCCCGTTTTTCCGAATGCGCCATTGCACGCGGCGTTGGTCGTGTTGCTCGCGGTTTGATCGACGCACCATGCGGCGTCGGCGCTCGACGCGCTCTTCAATGCGTCAAGGCATGCTTGTCCGCTCGTTGCGTCGTAGACGCCGGTGACCTCGAAATTCAAGAGCTCGCGACATTGGTTTCCGTCGCTCGGCAATCCTTGCGTGCCGCAGCACGATCCATAATAGGAGCAGTACGACGAGATGAATGCGGACGCGCTGCTCGAGTCGCCGGTGCCGCCCGTGCCCGAATTGGAGCTCGTACACGCGGCGATCGCCAATGCCACGACAGCGATCCCGCCGATCGATGAAGCGCCTACCCAGCTCGAACGATGTTTCATGATCTCAGCGTAAACGATCGATAGGCTTCGCACAGACCGATCGCATTTTGCATGACGCGCACTCTGCACCGCGCCAAATCCTGTCGAATCGCGCCTGCGCGGTGTCGAGCATGATGTGGTCATCGGTGAGAATTCCGACTTCGAAGTTGCGGCGGCCTTCACCTTTTGCGCCGAGCCCCGCGCCCGTGAAATTCGCGCTGCCCAAATAAAGTGTACCGCCGTCGATCGCGATCATCTTCAGATGCACACGCGGACACGCACGCATTTTGAAACGCGCATTTCGCGTGAGCGCGCTTCGTTTTCGTAGCTCGGCTTGAAACGGACGCGACGGCGGTGATGCATGGAGCACACGAATCTCCACGCCACGCGCAACGAGATCCTCGAACGTCTCCAAGATCGAAATGTAGCGACCACTCGCTCGCGCGCGCGTTCCGATCGGCGCTTCGATCATGAGCGACTTCAAATTCGCCGTTGCGATCCACAGTGACACTTTCGTCGAGCTCACGGCTTCTTGAACGAGCAAGTCGTAATGCTCGCGGTCGACCACCATGCGAACGCGCGCCCGCCGCTCTGCATCTTCGGGAAAAAGCACGAAACGGATTGTCAGCCCTGCATCACCAAATAGCCAAAAACAAGCCGATCGCAGAGACTCGCCCCACGGTTCAACTTCAGCTACGTTGGCCCGCAATGAAAAGCTCCAAGCTGCTGCAGAGTGTTGCGTGTGCCTCATTCGTTCTGGCTCTCGGCGGCTGCAGTAAGGTGCTGTCGAGCATTGGCATCGGCGGAAGTGATGGCGGAGCAGCGGCTGGATCGAGCAGCCTGTCGCTCTCGGGTCTCGAAGGCGAGGTCGACATTGCGGCCACCGGAAAAGATCCGGGCAAGCCGGACAAGACCGTCAACGTCGCGCTTATGGTGAAGGGCAACAAATTCCGCACGGACATGCCGGCAGGAATCAACGGCGCAGAAAAGCTCGGACACATTTACGGCATCGTCGACTCCGACGCGAAGAAGGCGTTCATCGTCATCGACAACCAAAAAGAGGTCGTCGAGATCGACATGAATACGATCGGCGAGCAGGTGAAATCGATGGCGCCCCCCACCTCCCATCCAACCGCAGCGGGCACCGCCGAGCCGCCGAAATATCCGCCGAAGATCACGAAGACCGGCAAGACCGACACGGTCGCGGGCTACAGCTGCGAGATCTGGGACATTCAAAACACCGAGCCCGGCGACAAAAGCAAAGCGGACGTGTGCGTCGCGCAGCAAGGCGTTTCGTGGTTCCACTTTCCCATCACTGGCGCGCCCGCTGAATATGCAGCGCTCGGTGAGCTCGTCGACGGCAGCCATTTTCCGCTGCGCGCAGTGGTCACCGGAAAAGACGGCACGACCGAGCAAGGTCGCGTCGAGGTCACGAAGATCGACAAGAAGCCGCTCGACGCCAGTCTCTTCATTCCGCCGCCGTCTTACAAAGTCGTGACCATCCAAGAAGCGATGCAAGGTTTCATGGCTGCGGCCATGGGCGGTGCAGGTGGTGCTGGCGGAATTCCGGGCGGTCTCGGACATCCGCCGCACGGTTTGCCGCTGCGCCATTGAGCGAACGCGCTCAAAAAAATTATCTCCAACGAAAAAGCTTGAGGGCGATCGCGAATGCGGCGACGCCCCATGCCATGACGATTGCGATTTGCGTGGCGATGTCGGCGAGCCCCGCGCCGTCGGTGATCGTTTTGCGAAGTGCGTCGTTCAGCGCGGTGAGCGGAAGCGCGCGCACGATCGGTTGTGACCAATCAGGAAATTTGTCCGCCGAAAAAAATACGCCCGAGCACATGTACATGGGGAGCGACACGAAGTTGATGAGCCCTTGAACGACCTCCGAGCTCGACGTGCGTGAGCCGACCAGGAGTCCGAGGCCCGCAAAAGTGAACGCGCCCAAAATGGTGGTTAGCGCGACCAACATCAACGAGCCATGCACACGCACGTCGAACACGAGCCATCCGAAAAGCAGCAACGGCGGCACCTCGATCACGACGAATGCCGCGCGCACGAGCAAGAACGAAAATAGAAATTCCCCTTTTTTCATAGGGGTTGCGACGAGTCGCTTGAGAAGCTTCTTCGAGCGCATGTCGGTCAGCGCGTAGCCGACGCCCCATAATCCGCTCGACATCAAGCCGATGCCGACGAGCCCTGGAATCAAAAAATCGATGTAACGCGAGCCCGATTCGGTGACGAGCTCGTCGGTCGAAACGATTTTGTCGGCGCGCCCTTCGCCTTGCTCGATCGCATCGTCGACCACCAAGCGCGCGAGTCGGCTGTCGGGTCGTGTGACGTCGAAACGATATGTGTACTTTCCATCTATCTCGTCGACGACCACCGACACCTTTCCGGTGCGCAACGCTTCGCGTGCGTCGTTGTCGGTCAACGTTTTTGCGTAGATATCGGCGCGTGGTGAGAGCAGCGCAGTGATGTGACCGGCGTAAGGCCCTGATTCGATCGCCACGCGCACCGGCTGCGGTTTTTGATTTCGAAATGCGATGCCGAGCGCCACCGAGAGCAGCATCGGAAACCCGAACGTCCAAAACATCGCGGCCGGCTCTCGATAGAAGAGTCGGGCGCGCATGAGCGCGAGCTGCACGAGCGAGCTTCGGCGCGGCTCGTTCGATTGCTCCGAGCTGGCCTCACTCACGAAGCTGTCTCCCGGTGAGATTCACGAACACGTCTTCGAGCGACGCGCGGTGCGTCGACAAATCGGTGACCTTCACTCCGATTTGCGCGAGATGCGCGAGCACTGGTGGCAACGCCTTGTGCAATTCGGCAACCGCCAATGAAATGCGCGATCCGGCTATTTTTCGGGCACTTCGTACACTCTCCAATTTTTCGAGCGCGCTCAAATCAATCTTTTCTTCGAGCGAGATTTCGACGACGGCGTCACCGCCTACCGATGCAATCAATTCGAGCGGCGTGCCGAGCGCGATGCGTTTTCCGTGATCGACGATCGCGATGCGATCGCAAAGCTTCTCCGCCTCGTCCATGTAATGCGTCGTGAGCACCACCGTGCCGCCAGCGGCTTTGAACTCGAGCACCACGTCCCAAAGCATGCGCCGTGATTGCGGATCGAGACCCGTCGTTGGCTCGTCCAAAAATAAAATTTCCGGATCACCGACCAGCGCACACGCGACCGCCAGCCTTTGCCGTTGGCCACCTGAAAGCGTGACGTAGCGCGCATCGGCTTTGTCGCCGAGCGCCACTTTGGCGATCGCCCATTCGACGCCGCGTCCTTTCGAAAAAAACGATCGAAACAGCGTCAGCACCTCGCGCACCGTGAGCTTGTCGGCCAAGTGCGTCTCTTGAAGCGCGAGCCCGAGCCGCTCGCGCAACGCCGACTCGTCGTTTTCCCAGCGCAAGCCAAGTACCTCGACATCACCGCTGGTGGGCGTTTGCAGCCCTTCCAAAATCTCGACGGTGGTGGTTTTTCCGGCTCCGTTGGGACCGAGCAAGCCGAAGCATTCGCCCCGAAATACCTCGAGATCCAGGCCATCTACGGCGGTGACATCTCCGAAGCGCATGACTAGATTGCGGCACGACAGCGCGGTCGTCATCGCGCGCGCTCGCCTTCAAGCGGCCTGCCGCTTGACGAACCTTCACCGATGGTGCACGAAAAGGCTGAAAAATGAGCGATCCGGTCCACGATCAAATCACCGAGCTGGTCACGAGCAACAAAGTCGTCCTCTTCATGAAGGGGAACCGGCACTTTCCGCAGTGTGGTTTCTCCGCCGCGGTGGTGCGCATCCTGGACGAGCTTTTGCCCGCCTACAAGACGGTGAATGTTCTCACCGAGCCCGCCATTCGCGACGCCGTGAAGGTGTATTCGAAATGGCCGACCATCCCGCAGCTTTATATTGGCGG
>JBDTFL010000757.1:0-6895 GCA_039937955.1 Polyangiaceae bacterium
TACTTTCGCGTGTCGATGGTGGCGTCGACGCTCATGCCCGGGCGCAAATCCACACCTGCCGGCACGTCGTGCAATTTGATTTTGACGGGAACGCGCTGCACGATTTTCGTGTAGTTGCCCGTCGCGTTGTCCGGCGGAAGAAGCGTGAAGCGCGAGCCGGTCGCACCCGACATGCTCTCGATCTCGCCGTGCAACGTGGTGCCGCCGTACGTGTCGATGGAAATTTCGGCGGGCTGGCCCACTCTCATTTTACCGACCTGCGTCTCTTTGTAATTCGCGATGACCCACACGTTTTTCGGAACGATCATCACGACCGTTTGCCCGACCCCGACGAGCTGTCCGGCGGCGATCGTTTTCTTCGAGGCGACGCCGTCCACCGGCGCGATGATCTGCGTGTACGAAAGATCGAGCGCTGCGAGATCGCGCGCGGCTTGGGCGGTTTGAACTTGGGCATGCGCAACTTCCGCTTCGGCGCGTGCATGGGCAATCTGTGCGTCGACTGCGCTGACTGACCGCAATTTACCGCTCGCTTCTTGCACCTGCGCTTGGGCCTGGGCGGTCGACGTTTGCAAAACAGACAGATGCGACTTGGCTTCGGCGAGCCGAGCATCCGCGCCATCGAACGTGGTCTGCGAGTTGTCGAGTGACTGCTTCGAGATCGCGCCAGTCGCGAAAAGTGATTTTGCGTGACCAAGATCGTTGTTCGCCTGATCGCGCGCGGCTTGCGCCGATGCCACCGACGCTTGGCCTTCCGCGATCTGCGAGCCCGTCGATCTGACGCCGACGGCAGCCCCGTTGAGCGATGCCTCAGCGACCGATTTTTGGCCCTTCGCGCTCGCTTCGGTGACTTGCTCTTGCGAGTCTGCAGCGTCGGCCGATGCTTTGGCGGACGCGAGCGCGGCTTCCGCTTCGGCGAGCTTGGCTTTCGGATATGCCGGGTCGAGGAGCGCAATGACCTGACCGGCCTTCACCTCTTCGTTGTCCTTGATTTTGACCTCGATGACGGTGCCCGAGGCTTTTGCGGGAACGGGCACCACCTCCGCATCGATCTGCGCGTCGTCGGTCGACTCACGACCGACATGCGTCACGTAGTAAGTACCGCCTGCGATCGCGCCGACCGCAAAAATACCGAGCAAAATGCGAAGGCTTTTGGATTGGCTTGCCGGTTTCGGTTTTGCGACCTCGGTGGTCGCGACGCTGCTCGCTCCTGCTGCTCGTGTGTCTGTCGCCGCTGCCTGACTCACTTCTGCGCCCGCCTTTCACGTCCCCGCATTTTTTTTGGAACCAACACTTCTGAGCTTTTGGCTTCCGCATTCGGCACGCCGGTTCGTTTCTTCGCGCCGTTCAAAAAGAGGTCGACGATCATCGCCGCTTTGCCTTCCGGCGAGTCACCCAGCTCGAACGCGCCGAGTGTGAACGCGCGCACGCTCGAGAACAGAAAGGAGGCGAGCAAGCCTGGCTCGACGTCCGACAAAATCTCTTCTTCGATCCCCTCGGCGATCAGGCTGTGCATCCGCGTCTTGAAGACCGCGATCTTCGCGCGATCTTTTTCGTCGAGCGGGCCGGCCGAGGTCGAGGTCACCCCAAACAGCCCATTTTCAAGGGCAATCCGATAAAAGCCGCGATGCTCTTCGACGTACGAAAAGAGTCGTGCGAGACGCGTGACGAGCTTGTCCTCCCAGCCCGGCGGATCGCCTTCACGGGGCGCAAGCGCCAGCTGCAACGATGCGACGCGCTCGATGATAAGGGCACGCAGCACGTCTTCTTTTTGCTCGAAGTGCTTGTAGACGGTGCCGACCGCGAAGCCGCCGCGCTCGGCGATGTCTTGGATGCGAGCGGAGAAAAACCCGCGCTCTGCGAACACCTCCTCCGCCGCGCTCAGGATTGCGTTGCGATAGAGCGATTTCGCCTCGTCACGCAGCTTCGGGCGCGCCTTGGAAGTGCGGGCTCGCGATGCGGAAGCACCATTCATATCGTGAATATAGATTCACCCAGTGAAAGGGCAATGTCCAGACGAAGGAATTCACATTCCTTCGCAATTCTGGTTGCCCTTGACTTTCCACCCATGTGGGAGCTCCGCTCCCCTCAAAACCTACGGTTTCGAGCCTCCCCGGCATGCCTTCGGCAAGCGTGCTTCACACGCGAACCAAACGATCTTATTTGGTTTTCGGTTTGACCGACGCTTTGGGAGCAGCTGCCGGCGGCGTGTCTTTGTCGAGGATGATGAACTGAACGCGGCGGTTGCGCGCTTTGTTCGCGGTCGTGACGTTGGGCACGAGCGGCTTGGTCTGGCCGTAGCCATGTGACACCAAACGGTCGGCGCTGACGCCGTGCGAGATGAGCCATTCGCGAACGGCATCGGCGCGCTGCTCGCTGAGGATCTTGTTGTGATCGGCGGTGCCGGTGTTGTCGGTGTGACCTTGAACTTCGACGCGCTTGATCCACGGATTGCGGACGAAGGCGTCGGCGATTTCGGTCATGAGCTGCAGTGACTCGGGAAGAATCGTCGCCGAGTCGGTGGCGAACTGGACCTGCTGCTTGATCTTGATCTCGTCCTTGCCGACGTCGACGAGGGATTTCTTCGGGCGCTTGTGCACCATCAGGTCGATGTTGTTTTCGATACGCGGCTTGATGTCGGCCGGTTGCGTGGCGGCCATGTAGCCGTCGACATCCGTGGTGAAGCTTGCGGTGCCGGGCGAGACGCCTTCTGCGCGGAAATTTCCCTGGTCGTCGGAGACGAGTGAAGCCGCTTTTCCGGCCGCGTCTTTGATCTCGATCTTCGCGCCGCCGACGCCGCTATTCGATTCGGCGTCTTTGACGTGTCCGACGACGGTGCCGACGCGCGGCAGACTCTCGAGCGCGCAATCGATTTGGATTTCCTGCATGCCACCGACGGGCGCCGGCGCGGACCCCGGTGTGAACGCTTGGCCGGGCGGCGGTGCTGCCGGAGCTGCGGGCGCAGCGAGCGAGCCCGAGCAAGTCCCGTCTTTGTAACCGTCGGCCTTGATCACGAAATTGTACTGACCCGGCGGCAAGCCTTGCGTGACGAAGCGACCGTCGGAGCCGCTCGCGAGCGAGGTGATGTCCGGATGATTTTCCCAGGCGACGATCGCGTTCGCGATGCCGGCGCTCTGACCTTTTTCATGTACGAAGCCTTTGATGCGGCCGGCGTTCGGGTTGTGATCGACGATCTTTTCGATGTTCTTGATGCGCTCGACCGGCGGACGATCTTGCGTGTCGACGGCCCAACCGGCGCCGATGAACAAAGTCCACGGCGGCGTCGGCGAGAGCTCTTCGACGAAATTCGAGGTGCCGGTCACGCCGATGTCGAATGCCGCAAGAAGGCTGAAGCCCTTTTTCCACGGGAAAAAGCGGCTTCCGAGCGTGAGCTTGCTTGGCACGACGTTGTCGTTCGCGAGGCATTGATCGCTCGACGCGTTGTTCGCGTGACATGCGTAGCCCTGACGATTCGACGGGATGAGCATGTTGTATTCGACGAACGGACGCACGCGGCCCTCGACGAACAGCGACTCGACGCCGAGCCCGAGGTCGACGTGGTCGACGCGATTCACGCCGAGCCCGAAGCGCTCGATGCGGGTGGACGGTCCGTTGATGTTCGTCTCGTGCTGGCTGAGAACGTCGCCGGAGTTGTCGAACATGTAGTCGGCCATGAGGCTGACGCGCGGCGCCCACTCTTTTCCGAGCGCGGGTCGCAAGTCCATCGTGGCGACGGGGCCGAACTTGAAGCTCGTGCCGCCGCCGTCGAGCCCGACCGCGCCGGTGCCGTTGATGAGCCAAAGCTCGGCAAAGCCGCCGACGTGGAACACTTTGGAAATCGCGCCCGCCGCCTTCAAGCCGAAATCGGTGTCGCCGAGCACTTGAAGGAGCGTCGGGTTGTTCGAGTCGTCGGAGTTCGCGTACGCGCTGGTGCCGGCGTAGGCCTCGAGCCATTTCAAGATCGTCACGTTGAGTGTGAGCGTTCCGCCGATGTGATTGAGCGTGTCGCTCGTGATTTTAGCGCCGCTCGGATTGCGTGGGTCGGTGCACGGGTAGTCGCTCGTGCAGAGAAATCCGGCTGAGAAATATTCGGTCGTGAAACCGATGCGCAATTGGCCGGGCGCGCCGAGCTGGCTGGTTTGCATGTGCAAGAGGCCAGTGCCTCCGGACAGGCTGTTCGATTCGCCGAGGCGACGATCGCGGTCGGCCCACTCGTCGTCGGGCGCAACGTCGGTCGCGGTAGCAGCGGCAGGTGCCGGCTCACTCGCGCTCGAGCTCGTGCTCACGCCGGTGTCGGTCGATCCGCTTGCACCGAACGTCGCATTTTGTGCGAACGCTGAAGGTGATGCGAGAGCGATTGCGAATGCGAGCGACGGCCCAAAAATACGGGCAGGCGATGCGAGACGAAGAAAGGGGATTAGAACGGCCGATTTGCGCGTCATCGGCCCTCGGTTGTACACCTTCTTTCCGAGGAACGACAAAGATCCGCGCCCGATGACCACCCCTACCCAAAAGCCCGATTCACCGCCCGGTTTGCCGGCTGCTTCGCCGCCTGAAGCACAACCGCGCCCCGCCGCCTCGCGATCGGCACCGCGGGGTCGCATTTTGATCGTCGACGACGAGGCCAATGCGCGCTCGGCGCTCAGCGAAATCTTGCACGACGAGGGCTTCGCAACCGAGACCGCAGCCGACGGATTCAAGGCTTTGGGAAAGCTCGAGGACTTCCATCCAGACGTGATTTTGACCGATTTGAAGATGCCGGGGCTCGACGGCATCGACTTCATGGAGAAGGCGAAAGCGGCAGCACCGGGCGTGGTCTTCGTCGTGATGACGGCCTTCGGATCGATTTCGAGTGCGGTCGCGGCGGTCAAAAAGGGCGCCGAAAATTATCTCACCAAACCGCTCGAATACGAGCAGCTGTCGGCGGTGATTGAGCGCGCGATGGAAAAGGCGCGCCTCCTTCAAGAGACGCGTCAGCTCAGAGACAGGCTTCGTGAGCGAAACGCGTTCGGCTTGATCGTGACGCGTGATCCCAAGATGTTGGAGGTGCTTGAGCTCGTGCAGCAGGTCGGACCGAGCCGCGCGACCGTTTTGATTTCGGGCGAGTCGGGAACCGGAAAAGAATTGATCGCGGAAGCCGTGCACGCGGCCTCGACGCGATCAACGAAACCGTTCGTGCGTTTGAATTGTGCAGCGCTCGCGGAGAGTCTTTTGGAGAGCGAGCTGTTCGGTCACGAGCGCGGCGCCTTCACGGGCGCGGTCGGTCGCAGGGAAGGGCGCTTCAAACAAGCCGACGGAGGCACGCTTTTTCTCGATGAAATAAGCGAAATTTCACCGGGCACGCAGGTAAAGCTTTTGCGATTTTTGCAGGAGCGAGCGTTCGAGCGCGTGGGCGGAAACGAAACGCTGAAGGTCGACGTGCGCGTGATCGCGGCGACCAATAAAAAGCTCCAAGAGGAGATCAAGAAGGGCACGTTCCGCGAAGACCTTTTCTATCGGCTGAACGTGGTCGCGATCGAACTGCCGCCGCTGCGCGATCGCAAGCCGGACGTTCCGGCGCTCGCGAGCTTTTTCTTGCGTCGTTATGCAGCAGAAAACGGACGCACCATCGAAGAGATCTCGGAGGACGCGCTGGCGCGTCTCACCTCTTACGCCTGGCCGGGCAACGTCCGCGAGCTCGAGAACGTGATCGAGCGGGCCGTAGTTTTGTGTGACGGCAACCGCATCGAAGCCAAGCATTTGCCGACCACGCTTACGCCCGAAACGGAGCGCAGCGGCGTTCCGCCGATCCCGGGCTCCACCATCGCCGAGCTGGAAAAATACGCCATTTTGAAGACGCTCGAACACTGCGGCGGCTCCACATCCAAGGCCGCGATGCTGCTCGGAATCTCGACGCGAAAGATCCAATACAAGCTCCACGAATACGGATCGCCGTTCGGCACGACCGACGAAAAGGACGCGCCTTGAGCCTCGTTCTCGTAGCGGACAAGCTCGCCAAAACATTTCGAAAACCGTTCTCGCGCCGCAAAGTCGAGGCGGTGCAAGAGGTTTCGTTCGAGGTGGCGAGCGGCGAGACGTTCGGGTTTTTGGGGCCCAACGGAGCCGGCAAAACCACCACGATCAAAATGCTCACCGGATTGATCGCGCCAACATCGGGCAGCGCATCGATCTTGGGCGACAGCGTGCCGTCGCCGCGCGCGATGCAAAAAGTGGGGTTTCTGCCGGAGAATCCGTATGTCTATCCGTACCTCACGCCGCGCGAGTTCGTGTCGATGTGCGGGCGGCTCAGTGGCGTCTCGGGCAAAGCTCTTTTTTCGCGCGTGGAAGCGGTGCTGAAAAAGGTGGGCATGGCGCACGCGATCGATCGGCCGGTGCGCGCGCTCTCGAAGGGCATGCTTCAGCGCGTCGGATTGGCGTCGGCGCTCGTCCACGAGCCCGAGCTTTTGATTTTGGACGAGCCGATGAGCGGGCTCGATCCCGTCGGTCGCAAAGAGGTTCGCGATCTCATCGTCGACGAACGCAAAGCGGGTCGAACCGTTTTTTTCTCGACGCACATTTTGAACGACGTCGAGATGATCTGCGACCGCGTCTGCATTTTGCGCGAAGGCAAGGTCGTGGTCGCCGGCAACATGCGCGATTTGCTAGGTGACACGGACACCCACGAAATTACCCTCGAAAAGGTGTCCGCCGAGCTGAAGAAATCTTTCGAAGACTCGAACGAAAAATTCCGCGATGTTGCTTCGGCCGTGGTCGTCGAAGCGGTCGGCGACGAAGCGGTGAAACGCGTTTTGGAACGCGCGCTCGCCTCCGGTGCCAGCGTGGCTAGCGTTGCGGCGAAACGCGAATCGCTCGAAGAAATTTTCGTGCGTCGCTCGCTCTAGACAACGCGGTCCAGCGT
>JBDTFL010000758.1:0-6373 GCA_039937955.1 Polyangiaceae bacterium
GTTGAGCCTGGGACGCAACGCGGACCACTCTGCGGCGGTCACGGGCCTCCGCTCGGGATAGAGCCACTCCCCTGCGCTCGCGTCGGGAATCGCGACCGAGTTTCCTGGAGGCAACCCCGGTTTTTCCTTGTAGGGAACGCGCATCGTTCGACCGAGCTCGAGCACATCGATGAGCGTCGCGTTGATCTGGGCGAGCAGGAAGTCGTCGGGATAGGTCCATCGTCTCGCGACATAGCAGTTGAGCGTGTACTCGAAGCTGAGGATGGCGCGCGCCCCCTCGCGGACGACCAGCCATAGCCCATCGAGGATCTCTTCATAATCCTCGGGCGCGATGAGCAGGCCGTTCGGCTCGGCCCACGCGTAAAGCGAGATGAAACAATGCAGTCCGCTCTCACGCGGATCGTAGGTCGTGCGAAATACGCGGCCCTTCGACTCGTATTCGAAGATCTCTTCGGTGACGGCAGACTCCAAGCGGCACGCCTCTCCGCCTCCGGGGGCGCTTTTGCGCGCAAGCACAGTCACGGGCGATCAGCGAAAATCATGGTCCACGCCTCCAAGGCCAAAGTACCACGCTCACTCGCCGAGCCTTGTTCGCTCGTGCGTTGGCACAGCGTTCGATCTAACGTCTATCCCTTGCTCATGATCAATCGGCCGCGAATGCACCCGTGGAAAGCTCGCCCCGTCCCTTGCTCGCGAAAATGAAAAAGCTCTTTCGCGCGCACGGCGCTGTGTCGGTGGGTACGCTTCCTAACAGTATCGTTTGGGTGACCGAGCATCCGATTGCGAAAGGCGAGGTCGCGGTGCACTCGTTCGACAGCGCGCGCATGACGTATCGCGCGAGCGGTAACGCGTCGATCGTCGACGTCGTCGATCGCCTGGCGGCGGAGCGCGGATTTCCGACGAATGAAGGATCGTGGCGTGAGGTTTCGCGCGCCGATGCCATCGACACGTGGCGCGCGGCCTTCACGACGTCACTCGCTTACGGCAGTCCGCTTTCCACCGCCAGCCGCGCGTTGCAGCTGGCCGAATCGTTCGCGGACTGCTTCGACGCCGATGCGTTGTTTTTTCGAAACGGCGACGCATCGATTCTTTCGCAAAATCGTCCGAGCTGATTTTCGCGGACTCGGCGTCCCGACGCCGATTTCGTGCGGGGCGTTTGAGTCGAAAATTTACGGCACTTCAGCGATCGTGCGTGGGTCCGCGACGTGGCATTCGCATTGCTCTCGAAGCGACCAGTGTCACATCTTCGTTCAATGGACGTGGCAACACGGCGAGGCCTCGTGGGCAACCACGAAGCACATGATCGCCATGGCCGCAAAGGCATGATCGCGTCTGCGATCTTGCACGGCGCGACCGCGTTGCTCGTGTTGCACGTCCACACGATGGCCGATCCGGCTCCCGATCCGATCGAAATCGATCTGGTCGACGCACCGCCGTTGCGCGTCCCGCAAGATCTCGATCTCGGTATTTCGGGTGCTGAAAATGAAGCGATTCCCGTTCACGCCGAAGTCGCGCATGTGACGAGAGCTGCGCTCGCAGTCGCAAAGGAGAGCGCGATCGTCGCGCTGAGCGGCGATGGTGACTCGCCGAAATCCGCCGAGCTCGGACCCGGATGGACGAACGACGCGCGCATTTGCGAAGACCAAGACTGCGTGCTCGAAGCGCTCAATCGTTGTCTTGCTGGTGATGGCGATGGGTGTGTTGAGGTCGGTCAGTATTACGAGATTCGGCGCTCCGATCCGTTCAGCGCCATCAAGTGGTACGTGAAAGGCTGCGGGCTCGAGAGTCACGCGGGGTGCGATGCGAATGATCGCGTGCATGGAGTGATGCCGCTCGGATGGGCGCATCGCCGCATGCTGTCGCCGACGTGACCGCAAAAATCTTTCGGCACGATGCATGCTGAAGGATGTCGCATGCAGTGCATGAACGAGCGGTTTTTACCGTGTGATTCGCGCAGGCGCCTCGCGATAGTTTGCTGGATTTGTTGCGCGGTAACGGTCGGATGCGCACCCGCCGCGCACTATGCAGGCGATGGACGAGCGCGATCGGGCGGAGCGTCCGATGCGATCGACGAGCCGCCGCGCCCTGCACCTGCGAATGCGCCGAGCGATGCCGCCCCGATCGCGAGCGGAACGACTGCGTGGACCGCGCCGGCTGCGACGCACCAACTCGCGAAACAAGATGTGCGGCCCGAGCCGCGCGACTCACGACCGCCGAGACAGCGCGCGCTCTTGATTGCGGAGCTGCAAGGGCTCGAGGCGCTCGCTCGAGAAACGCCGGTGACCGCGCCGGATCATCCGGAGCTCTTGCGACGCCTCGCGGAAGATTACGTGGAGCTGCAGCGCTCGGCGCACGCGGATGGCGCGGCATCGATCGAAACGAGTGCGCGCACGAAAGCCATTCAGCTCTATGCGCGCCTCGCATCCGATCATCCGAAATATCCGAAGCTCGACGAGGTGCTCTTTTTTCTCGCGACCGAATTCGAGCAAGCAGGTGACTTGGCGAATGCACGAAAGGCCTACATGAGCCTGACGGTGCGTGCGCCTGATTCGCGCTACGTGCCCGACGCGTATCTCGCGTTCGGTGAAATGTTCTTCGATGAAGCTGTGACCGATCCGTCGAAATTCGATCTCGCGGCCGGCGCGTATCAAGAAGTTTTGAAATATCCGCCGCCACGAAATCGCGTGTACGGATACGCGTGTTACAAGCTCGCGTGGGTGCTCGCGAATGAAGGTGACCGCGCGAACGCCATCGAGGCGTTCAATCGCGCGATCGAATTCGCAGCTGAATTTCCCTTGATTTCAGGCGCCCAAAAACTCGGCAATGCGGCGCGCGCGGATCTCGCATCGCTTCAATCGAGACAAAGCGAGTAGCCTCCGAAGTACGTTCAAGGTGCATTGAAGCCAAAGCTCACGGGACTGTTTAGACCACGGCGCTCGGCGACAGGACGCTACTTCTTCTGAAGCACGACCGTCACCTCGGCGGTTGCTCCCGCCGGTCCACCGACCACGGGTTTGATGACGCGCAAATCGACGCTGCCTGCCGTCGCCAAATATTGCGACGGCACCACGACTTCGTCGCAATCGGTCGGCGAGTCTTTGCACGTGCTGTCTGCCGCCTTTTACTTTGGCGTCGTTGATGTTGAAGACGAGGATCGCGATGAAGAACGGCGCGAGCAGCACCGCCGAAAAAATCAGGCGGTTGCGATAGGCCACCGGATCGTTCGCTTCGGTGCGACCCGTCGCGCGCAGACGTTGGAGCCGCCAATGACAGCCGAACGCGCACATCGACAAGAATGCAAAGAGCGAGAACACCGCCGTCCGCGTGAAGCTCCGATTTTTCGCCGCCTCTGTCGTGCCGCGCGAAGGATCCGTGCCCGGTCGACTGAGCGACGGATCTTTCGGCGAGACGACGATGGGAAATGTTTCGCCCGGCGCGTATGGCGCTTCGTCTTGCGCGACGTTCCAGGTGTAGGTCGTGCCTTCGACCTCGTATGCGTAGTCGACATACGTGATGCTGCCTTGGCGCGAGATCGACGTGACCGTCGCTTGCACGACGACGCCGTGCGCGCCGAGGTCATCGAGTCGTCGCGCTTGGCGTTCGAACAGCGCAAACAACAGCGCGGGCAGGACGACGGCAATCGCGAGAAATATCGTGCGCCACCTTTTGAAATCGCGCGCGATGCGTTCGATGTCGTGAGCAGGCGCCTGCGTGTTCATGCTGAAGCTGCGTGCAGAAGAGCAAAATTAGCGCGTCGGAGCGATGCTCACCACCGCAGCGGGCCTTCTTCATTCGAGAACGTGCCCGTCGGACCTTTCTCATCGAGCAGCGCCTCGACGGTCAGCGGCAGGGTCCACTGCACGTAGGCCGCTACTTGAAGGTGAACGTTCGACGCCAGAGCATGTGAATGGGCGTGTTCGGAAACCCGCCGCGCGAGAAGAGCGCGTAACCGGTTCGATCGGAGATCTGCCCCGACGTTGATCGGGGCTCACGAGCGCGAGGTGCCAGTCGTATTCGTCACCCTGTGCGAGCGATTGATTGTCGAACGGCGCGACGAAGAATTGTTTCGGTGCCGACCAGCGCTCCGTAGCGAGATTGTTCGAGACGGAAAAATACCAACCCGCACCACACACCATCGTGAGGAGGTACGAGCCAAGATAGGTGTTGTACGGAATGCCGAGCTGCCGCGAATACGTATGCGACGAGCCGGAGAGCGGCAAGACCGGCGTGCTGTCTAGCTCGTCGAACCGACGCATTCGCAAGGGCGCGGAGCGCACCGACGTCTGCCGTCCGTGGGTATACTGCAGGCATGCGCTCGTTCATCGTTTCGGGAATTTTCATCGCCACTCTGGCCGGCGCGTGCGGATCGAACACGTCACCCGATTCATCAAATGCCGTAAGTGATGCTGGATCCGCATCCGACGCGAGCACGACGACGAACGCGAACGACGCGAGCACGAGCAGCGATGCCTCGATCGCGACCGACAGCGGAGTCGATGCCGGCGATCAGGTCGCTGCGCTTCTCGCGCTCACGTCGAGCTGCAATCAAATCTCCGACGGCCTTTTCGCATTGAACGCGGGCGACACACCCACTGTTCCGATCTGCGGTCTGAAGAACGCCGTGTTTTGGAAGGCCGACATGGACATCGACTGCGATGGAAAACAAACCACCCAGTGCAACAGTGCCGCCGACCCCGATTACCAAAATTCGACGGCCGCCGTCGACTCCATGGGCAACGCGCTCGACGCTGCAAACCTGCCGTACGTCGTCGTCCCCGGAAAAAGCACGCGCTTCGATTCCGCAGCAGCCGGGCTCGCCCACGGCAGCGTGATCTTGGTGCTCTACAATCATCAGATCGAATACGCGGTGTTCGGCGACGTCGGTCCGAGCGCAGACATCGGTGAAGCGTCGTACGCCACCGCGGTCGGGCTCGGCATCAATCCGAATCCTAAAACCGGAGGCGAAGACGCGGCCGACGTTCTCTACGTTGCGTTTACCGGTACGACCGCAGTCGCGTCACCCATCGAAAATCACGCGCAAGCGGTGAGCGTCGGTGAGGCACGCCTCAAAGAATTGCTCGGCCTGTAAGATCGCAAATCGCGCAGGTGTGGTGGCAAGGCCTGGAGCGTACGCGAATCCGTCGGTCGATTCGCCGATGACATTGGCGCTGAGGCGCGCGCCTGCGTCCCATCGATCGCCTTCTGGGTGCTGCTCTCGACGCAGAAGTGATCGCGCTCATCGTTCGCATGGCGCACGACAATAGGCCACGTAGTCGCGGACCAACCGCAGGAGGTGCCGCTCGCCGAGCACGATGACGGTTGACCATCATGGGCTGGGTGCCACTTGGCGTCCCGCCGAGGTGCTCCTGCCCGCAGCCCCGATGTCCGAGAGCGCCCGCCTGCGTCCGTTGAGCGCGGAGCTCGTCAAAAATTCTTGCGCGCACGTCCGTACGTGCCGCAGTAGTGCGCTCTTCTCTCCAAGGCTCGGTGTGGTGTTATGGGGCGCAGACTCGCGGCATTACCGCGGCGTGAGCACCAACAGCACGGCGACGCGGCAGAAGGTCGGTGGATCGAGCCCCAGAAAATCCTCCAAGCGACGCACTACTGCGCGATTCCGGTCTAATGGAAGCCGGCCTTGAGCAGCGAGCAGTCATTCATCGCGAATACGCCTTTGATCGAATGATCCTCACTATCGACGCTCCACGCATCGCGATCGTAGAAAACGCGGCTCTGCGGAAGGAAGTCCACGCTCACGACCTTGTCGCCGGTAAAACCTTGGCTCGTCTTCAACACCCCGACGAGCTTCTTGATCGTGCAGTTACCTAGGTGCACACCGACGGCACTCTCCCAGCGCGGGTTCGCAGATCTGATCTGATCCCAACCAACCCCGTTTCGCCCGAAGTTAAAATCCTTCACCGCATCTTTGCGGTCGTTCTTCACGAGCGACGTCGCACGCGACGGCGAGGCGTACGTCACCACGGCGCCGCCGCTCTCGCAGTTGATCGAGCCGTCCGCTTTAAGATTGCGAAAGTTCACCGACCACAAAACGGCATCTTTGGCCCAGCGGTGTGCCGGCTCCGCGACCGTCGCGATCATCTGATCGGGATCGGCGTGCGTCGGATCGATGCCGAGCGCGACATACGCGAGGCTGCCCTTCGGCGTCGCGAGGCCGAGCTTCGTCTTGACCGACATCCAGACCGTCGACACGACGATGATCGCGACCACCAACCCAATCACCCCCACGATGATCGTTCGCGGCTTGAGCGATGCACCGTTCGCGATCATCTCGCCGACGATCGCGCCACTCACCATATTGGTCACGTTCGGCAGCTGTAGGTTCGGCATGCCGCTACCCGTCGATGCTTGCGCGACC
>JBDTFL010000759.1:0-2500 GCA_039937955.1 Polyangiaceae bacterium
TGCCTGTTGGGGAAATAACAGCAGCGGCGAGCTCGGCTTCACAGTAGACGGCGCCATGCATCTCTACCCGATCACGATCGCTGGACTGACTGCGACGTTTCTCACCGCCGGAAATCAAACGACCTGCGCGGCTTCGACGACCGGATCCGCCTTGTGTTGGGGGGCGAACGGAAGCGGACAAGTCGGCGCGGGCTCATCCACCGACCCCATCAGCACGCCATCCGCCGTCTGTACGAAACAAGATTGCTCCACGAAGTTGTCGGGAGTCACTTCCGTTGCCACCTACGACAATTCGGCGTGCGCGGTCGCAGGGGGCGCGGTGCAATGTTGGGGAGACAACACTCAAGGCCAGCTGGGAGACGGCAACGCGACGTCGACGCAAAACTTCGCGGCGTCCACCGCAATCGCGTCCGGCGCCGTCTACGTGCGCTCTGGCGGAGAGACCAACTACGCCATCGTCAAAAACGGCGCGGAGCAAAACGTGAAGTGCTGGGGACCCGACCAAAGCTATAATTGCGGCGACGGGCTCGACGGCGGCGGAATCCAAAGGACGCCGGTCTCACCGAAGTGGTGAGCATAAATCGCCTCGTAAAATAGGCAATTCGTCGTTGTTATCTAAAATTCGTCAGACGAGATCGCCGGCGATTTTTTCGGCGGCTGCAACGAGCTCGCCACTATCGATCATTTTGCGCGCAGCTTCGATGTCCAAGTAGAGCGGCCGATCTTCGGTGAGCGGCGCAATCTTCGATCGCAACGTCGCGTGTGCTGCAGCCACCGCGCGACTCGGTTTGAGCGGCAGGCGTTGATCGATCCCCGCTGCCGCCGTCATCAATTCGATGGCGAGCGCGAGCTTCACGTTGGCGACAACCAGTCGGAATTTGTTGGCGCTGACGCTGCCCATGCTGACGTGATCTTCTTTGCCGGCCGACGATGGAATCGAATCGACGCTCGCCGGGTGACAATAAATTTTATTTTCGCTGACGAGCGAGGCGCTGGTCACCTGCGCGATCATGAAGCCGGAATGCAGCCCCGATGACGGAGCGAGAAACGGCGTGAGGCCGGTCGACAACGCAGGGTTCACGAGCTGCTCCACGCGGCGCTCGGAAATGTTCGCGAGCTCGGCGGTGGCGATGGCACAAAGATCGAGCGCGAGCGCGAGCGGCTGACCATGAAAATTACCGCCGCTGATTACGTCGGCCTCTCCATTTTCATCGAGAAAAACCGAGGGATTGTCGGTCACGCTGCGCATCTCGATTTCGAGGACGTTGCGTGCGTACCCGAGTGCGTCGCGGGTCGCGCCGTGTACTTGCGGCATGCAACGTAAACTATATGCATCTTGCACCTTTCCGCAGTGCGCGTGGCTCTCCATGATTTCGCTGTCGCTCAGAAGCGCACGCAAATTCTTGGCGACCTTCGCTTGGCCCGGATGCGGTCGTGCAGTCTGCAACCTTTCGTCGAACGGACGCTTCGACCCTTTGAGCGCTTCGAGGCTCACGGCGCCTGCAAGATCGGCGATCGTCGCCAAACGCTCCGCTTCACAGAGCGCGAGCGCGCCCACCGACGCCATCATCTGCGTGCCGTTGATGAGCGCAAGACCCTCTTTGGCTTCGAGCGAAACCGCCTGAAGTGCCGCTTTTTTCAGGCAATCCGTGCTCGTCAAAAATTGACGCGTGTACTTTACATCCTTCGAGGCTTCATGGTTTTCTGGCGGATCGAACGACGCTTCGCCCTCGCCGATCATCGTCAGCGCCAAATGCGCGAGCGGCGCCAAATCACCTGACGCCCCAACCGACCCTTGCGACGGCACGCGCGGATGAACCCCCTGGTTCAACATCGCCACGAGCAAGTCGACGAGCGCCGCACGCGCACCGGAATGCCCGAGCGCGATCACCTGCGCACGAAGCAGCATCATGCCGCGCGTCTCGGCGATCGAAAGCGGATTGCCCACGCCCGTGGAATGCGAGCGCACGAGATTTCGCTGCAGCGCGCGAATGTCGGGCGCCGAAATGCGCGTTTCGCTCAGCGCACCGAAGCCCGTGTTCACGCCATAGACGTGCGGCGCGGCATCGCCGGCCTCCGCGATGAGGTCGATCGCTTTTCGCGAAGCATCGATTTTCGCGCGTGTTTCCGCGGAAAGCACCACCCTGCGGCGTCGCACTGCCACATCTTCCAAATCTTCCAGCCGAATTTCCGCGCCGAGCACGAGCGGCTTCGAGGGGTCGCGCTTCATTCTCTGCACGTACTCGCAACTCGGGCGAGCCTGCAACCCCCCTTACGTGTATGCTCCGCGCGCCCGAAATGTCTGGCCGCCGATCCCGCACCATTGCCCGCGTTTTGTCCTCGCTCGCCGTGACGAGCCTCGCGCTTCTTCCGCGTGTCGCGCGCGCGGATGATCACGACATGCACGACGCAGAGCATCCGAAGGAAGCGAAAGACGAATCGGGCGTCCCGAAGGATTTTCCGCGCCTCGTTTTGGACGACGGTAGAAACGAGACGTTTC
>JBDTFL010000760.1:0-4323 GCA_039937955.1 Polyangiaceae bacterium
CTAGCATGACATGAAAGCCCGACGCCGTGGGCGCCGCGGGTGGTAAACGTTTTCGTGCGTTCTAGACGCCTGCGCGTTGCTCGGCTTCTAGACGCCTGCGCGTTGCTCGGCTTGTAGACGCCTACGCGTTGCTCGGCTTCTAGACGCCTGCGCGTTGCTCGGCTTGTAAATGAAACGAAACCCTTCAATCGGCGCGATTTTTCTGACTGTCGTCCTGGACCTGCTCGGCTTCGGGCTCGTCCTGCCGTTTTTGGCGGAAGAAGCGCGCGACAATTTTCACACGACGGCGTTCGTCGGCACGTTGCTCGGCGCGGTGTATTCGCTGATGCAGTTTCTGTTCGTGCCGGTGTGGGGTCGCCTGTCCGATCGCGTCGGACGTCGCCCCGTTCTGGTGTGGTCGGTCGGAGCAAGCGCGGTCGGCATGGCCAGCCTCGGTTTTGCGATCGGCTGGGGAAATGCGGTTTTTTGGCTGTTTTTCGCGCGCATTTTCAGCGGCATCGCTACCGCCAATCTCGGAACCGCGAGCGCCTACATCGCCGACGTCACGAAACCCGAAGACCGCGCGCGCGGCATGGGCTTCATCGGCATGGCGTTCGGCATCGGCTTCATCATCGGACCGGCGGTCGGCGGTTTGCTTTCGCGTTACACAATCCACGGACACACTGGCGCGTACGCGTGCTTTCTCGCCGCGGCCCTCAGCGTGATCAATTTCGTGTGGGTGCTGTTCGGTTTGCCCGAGTCCCTACCGCCCGAAAAACGCGCACTGAAAAAACCGCGCCCACTTCGTCCGCTCGATTTCGTCGCCGCGAAGAAGGTGTTCGAGGACAAGAATATTGCGCGCGCCATCTTGGTGAATTTTTTGATCCTGATTTCGTTCACCAACCTCGATCAGACATTTCGTTACTTCAACAAAGACCTCTTCCACATGGACCAGCTCGCGACCGGAAAACTGCTCGCGATGATCGGCATCGTCGCCGCGGTCGTTCAAGGCGGAATCATCAGGCCGCTCACGAAACGCTATGATTTGGCGCCTCTCATCACGATCGGCGTTCTCGTTCAAGCCGTCGCGTTCGCGCTCATCGCCATGTCACCGGGCGTCGGCCGATCGCTGCTTTTCGGAGCCAGCGCGCTTCTCGCGTTCGGCAACGGCATCACGCAACCCACCGTGTCTGGCTACATCTCCAAACGCGCGAGCGCTTCGGAACAAGGTGCGGTGCTCGGCACTTCACAATCGATCTCGAGCCTCGCGCGCGTGTTCGGTCCAGCGCTCGGCGGATATTTGTATGGTGCAACTGGTCCGCAATCGCCTTACGTCGCTGCAGCGTGCGGCATGTGCGTCGCGCTTCTCGTCGCGCTCGGATTGAAAAGGAGCTCCGACTTGGTTCCGGTGGTCGACACTTAGGTTTACACGCCGAAAACTTCACCGCGCAGGAGCAGTCGCGCGATCCTCCGTACATGCAGAATGCACGCTTCGCGATGGTGCTCGCACTGGTCCCATTGGCGAGTGGATGCGCGGCGGGTTACTCACGCGATCTGCCTAAAAATGCGCTGATTTCACGCGCGTGGGCTGGACGTGAGCCGCCCACGACATCACGCGCGCTCACCGCCGTTGCTTTCGCGAGCGCGCAAGTCGGTAAGCCTTATTGTTGGGGCGGCACCGGCGCGGATTGCTTCGATTGCTCGGGCTTGGTCCAAACCGCCTGGCATACCGCCGGCGAAAAACTTCCGCGAACGACCGGCGCCATCGCTCACTCACTTCAAGAAATTCCTGCCGACGACGTTCGCGCCGGCGACATCTTGTGGTGGCCCGGACATGTCGGCATCTACGTCGGCTATGGCTGGATGGTCGACGCGCTCAATCACGCGCATGGCGTCGTGCGACGTCCCGCGAAGGATCCGTATCGGGCATTTCGGCCGCTCGGCGAATAAGCGAACCACCCGACCCGCGGCTCCGAGCCCATCCATGACATGCCGGTGCTCATCGGCGCATAGTGATCTAAGTTCTTCGCGTGCCCGAGTTGCCGGAAGTCGAGTTCGCGCGAAAGCAGCTGAGTCGCTGGTTGAAGAACGCGAAGATCGTTCGCGCGGAGGTCGTCGATGCACGTATTCTCGACGCGAAGGTCAAAGGCATAGCGATCGAAAAATCGCTGACCGGAAGACTCGTTAAGAGCGTGGAACGCCGCGGAAAATGGCTGCGGATCGTTTTGGATAAAGGGAAAATATTTTCGCATTTCGGCATGACCGGCAAATGGGTGCTCGCCGAAAATGACAAGCCCGTGCGTTTCGAAAAAATTCGCCTCGACATCGTTCAGGGACAGGGCAAGAAAAAATTCAGCGTCAGCTATGCAGACCCGAGACTCTTCGGTCGCTTCGTCGTCGCCGAAAAAGATCTCGACGCGTGGAGCTCGCTCGGTCCGGATCCATTGAACGACGGCATCGACGCCGACGCGCTTCACCTGAAGTTGATGCGGAGGTCGCTGCCGATCAAGCCGACGCTGCTCGATCAGAAGGTTCTGGCCGGCATCGGAAATATCCAAGCCACGGAGGCGCTTTTTTTCGCGCGCATCGATCCACGGCGACCGTCCAACCAGCTTTCACGCAAGGAAACAGGCGCGATCGTGAAGGGGATCGAAAAATCTCTTCGTGAAACCTTGGCGCTGCAAAAAGGACCGAAGCTCACGTACGTCGAAGAAGCTGGCGCCGAAAATCAGTTCACGATCTACGGTCACGGCGATGAGCCGTGTCCGAATTGCGGAACGCCGCTCAAGAAGATCGCGTTGGCGGGCCGCGGCACTGTCTTTTGCCCACGCGACCAGAAATAATCTTAGTGTTTCAAAACACTAATACCCACATGTCGTAAGCAGCGTGTGCCCACACTGCAGCGGCGAAACCGCGCGTCACGAAGATGAGGGTCAGCGTGAAGCCCAACACCATGCGAAAGACGAATGTCTTCACGTCGAACGCGTCACCGAGCGCGCCTGTGTAGTGGACGAGGCTGAAGATGGCCGCGCAGATCAACGCCCAAACGAGCTTCAACACGAAGCCGCGCGTGATGGCGCGCACGCCCGGTGTGACTTGGTTGCGATCGGAAAAAAGAAGGCCGAGGATCTTTGCGCCGCCCGCGAAAAGTATCGCGCGAAAGAAGAGCTCTTCGTAAAAGCCGGCGCCGAGCGACATGATGGCACCCGTGAATTTCCCTTCATTTGCGATCGCGCTGTTTCCTGCGAAGAGCGCACCGACCACGTACGCGCCGGCCAATCGCATGAGGAAGGCGTAGAGAATTCCTTCGCCGGCAATCTGTACGAATTTGGATGTTCGAAAGGCCTCGCCGCGTCCGAGCCACGCAAACACGCCCGTGAAGACGGTGCCGATGGCGAGCGTGAACAAGATGTACAGCCCGCGGCTTCCGGCAGCGGCGCGCAAGAGCCAAAACGTGACGTAGTCGGCTGCGTTGTGGACGTTCAAAAAAATGACGCCCACGTGATAGACGATGAAGATCGGCAACGTGAGCGCGAGATCCACCCACGGGCCAGGCTTGTCTGCGAGCTTTTGCTCCTCCATAACCCTAAGCCATATCTCCCAAAAAGAACCTCTAGAGAGACTCTAAAGGGAAGGCCGAAGATTGTAGACGATGGCCAAAACGATGAGCACCCATACGACCAACGTGAGCACGAACGGCACGTCGGACAACATTTCTTGGGTGGGGCTTTCGCTCTTCAAGCCTTTGCCGCCGCGGCCGGAGACCAAAAACAAGAACCGCAAAATGTCGCCGGCCACAAACGGCGCGGTCAGCCACAAATAGCGCGTGTGGAAGAACGCCTGCGTCGCGGGGTCGAGCGTGTACGCGACATAGACGACGACGGTCGCGCCGCCGGTGAGCGCGAGCGCTACGTTCAGCGCGTTCGGGGAATAAGCCTCGAGAGCAGCGCGCTGTTTCCCTGCGTTTTCCCCAGCAAGCTCGTATCTGCGTTTTCCGAATCCCAAAAACAAAGCGAGAAGCGCGGTGCACGCGAGCATGTAATTCGACACGTGAACTTGCGCCGCAAAACCTCCCGCCGTAACACGAAGCACGAAGCCGAGCGCGAGCAAGCTCACGTCGAGATACGCGACCTTTTTCAGCTTGAAGGTGTAAGCGAGATTTTCGAGAAAGTAGATCGTCGTCACCAAACAGAACTTCCAATCGAGCAGCAGGCCGAAGCCGAGCGACACGACTACGAGCAGCACGGCCATGAGCCACGCCATGCCCTCGGGAACTTCACCGCTCGCTATGGGTCTGTGTTTTTTTACCGGATGAACGCGATCGGCTTCGACATCGGCGAGATC